>CAYGYB010000119.1:3151-4923 GCA_964354015.1 uncultured Candidatus Bathyarchaeia archaeon | reverse complement strand
GGGTAGATTTCGTGTTTGGTGCCGTCTACTTCTGTGATGTAAGGTCCAGTTATTCGTGATTGGGGGTCTATCACCCAGATTTGTCCAAGTTTTACTTTGTAGGGGCTTTCAGGAACTTCAATTGGGATTTCGCCGACTTCGTCCACTACTTCTTGCATGCCGTGGTCTATGAACTCGTTGTAAGAGTCCAAGTGTTGGCGGACTAGGCCTTTGTCGTTGAAGAAAGTTTTCAGTAAAAGATGGGTATCTTCTTTTGAAATAGAATTTTCAGTCAATTTTACCATTCTCCCGCAAACTTTAATTTTGAAACGTAATTACTGATTTTTTTGATGCGGGTTTTTCTCAAACTTTCGATTTCCCCCGATGTTGGATTAGGGATCCAACTCGAAAAAGGGTCTCCTTTTTTTTAAGAGCACAAACACATGCTACGTAGCTCACTAATAAAGTTTTTTATCTGTTGTTTGGGGTTTTGGTCGGTGATTTGGTGTTTGTTAAATTTTTTTTGGGTGTTTTTTTGGTTTGTTGGTGTGTGGTTTGGGTTGGTTGCGGTTTGCTGTTTTGAGAGTTTGGTGGAACTGTTGCTTGGAAAAGTCTATAGCCCCCTTATTTATAGTGTGAATGTTGGGTTTGCTTGTTGGGGGCGTGTGTGTTCTCCTAGGGGAACTGGCGACTTTTCCAGTGTTTGTGTGGTTTCACAGTTGCTTTTTGCACAGTTGCAGGCGAGCTGGTGTAGACTGCATGCAGATAACATAGGAAAAGGTATTTTTTTTGCAGTTTCTGCGTAGATTAGCTTTGTTGTTCTAACTCGTAGATTGACTTGCGGGCTGAGGAGTTCTTATGTGTGATTTTGTAAGCTGAAGGCTATATAAGAACCGCATACTACAAAGCACTAAGAGAAAAGCAAGGAGGTACAGGTTATTCAGAAAATTAAAACCTCCTAGACATCGACACGCGCAGCGTGCTGGAGAAAGTTGAAGCAACGTATGGGTTGAATGAGCCTTACTGAACGAGAACGCGTGATTCTACAACTTGCAAAACAGGGGCTAAGCGACTACAAGATAGCTCGGAAAATAAACACTGACCCGCCAAGCCTAACTCGTTCACGCAAGAATGCCCACAGAAAACTGAAGGATGCAAAAACAAATCTTTAGTGGGCCGAGAGAATAGGCCTTCGCACTGCGGAATGCTAACGCGTGCGTGGAGGCAGAGAAACTTTACTCAAATCTATGCCCTAAAATTGTATTCAGGGCTTGATTTTACCCATTTTCTTTGTGGGCGATAAAATCATAAATACAACTAGCGCAGAGATGAGATTTACTTACTTGTTTGAAGGGGAGAAAATGAAGAAACCACTAACAACAATTATAATTGGCACTTTGTTTTTGTCACTGTTCTTAGTTATTACACCAAACGTGACGGCTGAAGCATCTACTGCGGACTGGTGGCCTATGCGCGGGCACGACCTAGCACATACCGGATACTCAACATCCACAGCGCCAATCATAAACCAACCACTATGGAGCTACACAACCGGCAACCACGTGCGGTCTTCTCCTGCAGTTGCCGACGGCAAAGTCTACATAGCCTCAAACGACTACAATGTTTACTGCCTAAACGCTGAAACAGACGGATACTTATGGAGTTACCTAACTGGTTACGTTGTGTATTCTTCTCCTGCTGTTGCTGATGGTAAAGTTTACGTGGGCTCATATGACGGCAAGGTTTACTGCTTGAATGCTGCTAATGGTGCATTCATATGGAGTTACACGACT
>CAYGYB010000119.1:0-3051 GCA_964354015.1 uncultured Candidatus Bathyarchaeia archaeon | reverse complement strand
ACAAGGTTTACTGCTTGAATGCTGCAAGTGGCGCGTTCATATGGAGCTACACAACAGGCGCCGTGGCTTCTTCTCTTGCGGTTGCCGACGGCAAAGTCTACTTAGGCTCATTGGACAGC
The DNA here is from genome assembly GCA_964354015.1 of uncultured Candidatus Bathyarchaeia archaeon. Lineage (GTDB taxonomy): Archaea > Thermoproteota > Bathyarchaeia > Bathyarchaeales > Bathycorpusculaceae > JAOZHU01. The sequence continues at coordinate 2,932 of CAYGYB010000119.1, read as the reverse complement.
AGGGTTTACTGCCTAAACGCTGCGAACGGTGCGTCCATATGGAGCTACACAACAGGCAGCTACGTGGATTCTTCTCCTGCGGTTGCCGACGGTAAAGTCTACGTGGGCTCACAGGACGGTAAGGTTTACGCTTTTGGCTTACCTTGTCTTCAGCATTTTGATGGTCTCTTCAAGTTCAACGGCGTGCGCATGATTTATCCTTCAGCGCAAACGCCTAAGCCTCTTGGCTGCGTTGCAGCAATGGTCAGCGACTGGCTCTCTTCAGCCTTCATCTACACAAAGCTCGAAACCGTCGTCGAAGGCATGGACACAAACAGCGCATACGTCAATCAAGCATCTGGAAAACCCTTGGGTGCGGAACGAGCAGGAATAGTAAGCTTCGGTGGTCCCGTTGTGAACCCGGTGGTAGCGTACGCTGAAAGCGCATCAACGCCAACAGCAGACAGAGCCCCCCTGAAATTCTACGCCAACGCCGGAACCTTCTACTTCCAGCACGGAAACGGAACAAGCATAACAGGCGCAAACCTGCCATCTTCCGTGATAAACAATAACATGGACATGTTCATCATCGAGTCATACCGCGACACCGACGGCAGATACATACTGCTCTGCTACGGCTTCGGCTGGCAAGGTACCTACGCGGCTGGAAAATACTTCGACACAGAAATCTACCCAAACATAGCCAGCTACACCAACAGTTGGATTATAATAAAATGGGAAGACACTAACGCCAACGGATTCGTAAACACAGCACCCGACGGAGACACCTACACCGTCATAGCAACCGGCCAATAAAGGCAAATCATATCAAAGAGAAAAAAAAACAAAAAATCAACCCTCCACTACTACGAGCATCCTAAGCCTCCTCGCTCAGAACTCCCAACCTTATGTAAGGTTCAGACACGAGAATGTGGTTCTTGAAGCAATCCCGCGAAAAAGCCGGCAACAAAACAATTTAGTGTTTTTGTTGAGCAGTTCTCAGGGTTTGATGGCGCTGTTCGGCAGGTTTGCTTTCTAGCGTCTAATTATCTTTAGGTTAGTTGCCAAATTGGCGGTGCAGGTTTCTATTTTCATTTTTATGATTGATAGTAGGTTTTTGTCTGTTTCGTATCCGATGCTGTTGCGTTCGTTTTGCATGGCGGCTTTTGTGGTGGTTCCTGAGCCTAGGAAGGGGTCGAGCACGGTGTCGCCTTTAACGCTGAACATTTTGATGAGGCGGTCAGCGATTGCGTCGGGGTAGGCTGCGGTTCTTCTCTCAAGCTGGCTTGCGGTTTGGCGGGTGCCCGTTACGTTCCAGATTTGGGTGAACCATTCGTCACGTTGCTTCTTGGTTAATTTGCTGTCGTAGCGGTTTGGGTCATGTGGGGGGAACTGGCGGAGTTTTCCTTTTCTGAAGATCAGTATGAACTCGCAGTCTAACGTGACATACGCGTTGGGCGGCAGAAAACCTGACCCAAGAAACGCACCTTTGCCTTTGTACTTGGGTTTTGTAGTTGGTTTCTTCCACAGCACATACGGCAACGTTGTGAAGCCTATTCGTTCGCAGTGTTCAATGATTTTTGAGTGGTTGGCGAATAGGCGGAATCTGCCGTTTATTGTGCGGGTGGCGTCGCCGATGTTTATGCATGCTATGCCGCCGTCTATTAAAGCGCGGTAGGCTTCGCGCCACACTTTGGCAAGGTTCTCGTGCATACTTTCGTAGATTCGCGTCACGGTTTCTTCTCGATTGTCTGCCTTCAATTCCTGCCATAACTCTGCGATTTTCGGGTCTATTTTTGCGAAAAGGGTGTCCCACATTTTTATCATTGGGTAAGGCGGAGAGGTCACCATCAAATGAACGCTGGAGTCTGCTAATTCGGGCATTTGTTGGCTGTTGCCGAGTATGATTTTGTGTGCCGTTTGCATGGCATGTGCCTTTTTACTATTCATGTGTCTGGGCGTTTTTACCTTTTTGGTGAAGCTTGCTGAATTCGCATTCGGAATCTGAAGCGTTCGGAATTAAGAGTTGGCTTTCATAACAGATATGCTTCAGCGCTAACAGAAGAGACGTTCAGTGTTCAACTTGAAGGATGCTTTATCGGTGAAGAAAGCGCAGGGGCTGTTAGCTGTTGGACTCGTGGCTACAATGCTATTCGTGACTATAGGTCTCAGCGTATGCGCGCAGAGTTTTCCGGAGTACCAGCGTTACGTTCACAGCTACCTGAATGATGCTGTTTTGGGCAACTGGACTTACGTGGAGAAGCCTGTTTTTCCCGTTTACTTTAACACTTCACAGATAGGCATCGGCAAAAACTGGACTATTGTCTGCCCGTTGCAGGCGGGTCACAGTTACCACGTTTACTGCTACGGTACATGGGTGAACACTGGCTCTGAGCCGAAGACTGACTATGACATTTACGTTTACAACCCGAAAGGCGCGTTAGAGAGTATGCACACTGAAGCAGCGGGGCTTCCTGAGCATTTAGGCACGACGGTTGACGACCCATTCTTTGTTCCCTTGGATTCGGGAAATTACACTTTCGTATTAACTAATGATGCACGCGAAAGCCACGGTGATCAGCAAGCTACCTTCATGATAATTGAACATATTGAATGCGACAAGTGGTACACGCGGAACGTGGACGGCAAAAACGGTAGTGTAGCCGCGTTTGAAACCAGCTGGGCTTACGAGCTCATCACCGACGTTCAACGGATAGAGTTGTGGGTTAGAGTGCCAGACACGCTGGACATGTACGAGGCAAGGTTGTACTTGATGAATACTCCGCAGTCAGTCAGCATAAACAACGTTTCGTTGCCATGGGAACTGGGGCTTTACGGCAACCTGAGCACAGTGGGCGGTTACAACCTTGAAAGTGAAGGATACCGCGGCGTCGCTTACGCAAGCTGCGAGTTTAACGGGCAAGACATGTTTCTGAACTACACTGCATCATCA
>CAYGYB010000118.1:0-4951 GCA_964354015.1 uncultured Candidatus Bathyarchaeia archaeon | reverse complement strand
GAGTAGGATGATGCAGGCGAAGCCAACCCACCAGACAGCAGGGTTCCCTAAGAGCATGATTGTTGATATGAGACCGTTTGGCAGATACGACACCGCAAGCCATTGAGGATTTAAAACAAAAGGCCAACCCCACCATGCGTTATCCCATATGCCTTGTACTTGTACAGCGCTTGATCCTGAATGGAAACTGAACATTGCAAATTGCAAGTTGAAAATATCTACGACAGAGTTTCCTGCAAGCATGTCTGGAATATATGTAGCGAAGTAAATTACGGCTACAACACCGACAAGGCCCAGGATAAGTAAAAATGGGTGGTCAAAAAACGCCACGTATTTTGCGCTTAAGCCGCTTTTGAGTTTTGAAACTTCTCTAAGTCTGATGGCTGCAAGAAGAGCAAGCATGCCGACTGCGCCATAAAGAACAATCCATTTCGTCGAGAAACCCAATGCAAAGAAGATCACTGCGGCAAACAATGGGAGTACAGAAGTTTTCCATCCATTCTTAACAACGTTCAGGAAATATATTAGAAAGAAGAATTGTGAAAGCATTGAGAAGAACACGACGTATGTGTCTGCGGTTCCCATGCGCGACATGGTGAAGTGCATAAAATCGAATGTAAGCAAAAAGGCTGGGGAGAAGCCGCCAATCCATGTCCCGAACAGTTTCTTCCCTAGAAGGTACATTAATGGTATCATTAAAGTAGCGAATGTCACGCCCATAATGCGCCAACCAAACGGGACATCACCGAAAAATGCTATTCCTATGCTCTGAATTAGCTTTCCAAGGGGAGGATGCGTTCTTTCATGGGGTATCTGGTGGTTTAAGTAGTTCTCTGCAGATCGCGCGAAGTAGACCTCATCAAAATACGTTTGAGACATGTACGTCGGGGGAATCTGCACTGAACTTTGCTCGTCAACCAGTTTGGATAAGCTAGGGTCAGAAGTGTTTTCTCCTGTTATTCCCGCAATTGGAATCTGCTGGTTGCTTTGGCTTAACACACCAATCTCAGAAACTTCAACGAAGGATTGCGGCTCTTTGTCAGAAGGGTTGGGCACGACCCACCAGAAATTGGGACGCGAATCATACAGAGAAGGTTGGATCTCAAAACGCAAATACTGCGTATTCGTGCTAACGCTGCCACTTTGCCAGCTGGAGTAATCAGTGCCTAGCTGTTGAAGCTTGAACTGCCCAGCGTAACTCCAGTTTCCAAGAGACCCAGAGTACACTTCAACTGTTGCGTTGCCGCTTTTAACCCAGAAGTAGACTGTTTTGACAGGTTGTATTCCGCCTAAGTCAATGTAGAAGTACTGTTTTTCGGTTCCTTGCCAACTCGTAACAGGTGGCTGTACTATGCCAAGATTCCAGGTGGCTACTGCAAAGAAAACTATGGAAAGCACCGCAATAGTCAAAAAATCCCGCTTGGTTAACTGCATTTTCGATTACCCGTCTTCCTTTTGAAGCGTTAGTTCAGGCTTCATGTCGCCATGAGATAGCGACTTTCTGCCCCATAACTCTCCGAGCATAAACGCTAAAACGGATACAAACGTTACTATGTTAATCAAGCTTACTGTTAAAACAACGGGGTCGCCATTGAGATTTTGACTCCAATGGCCACCAGAAGCAGCGTAGGAAACATTAAGCCAGTAAAGGACGTAAGCTTGGTTGACAAGGCAAGTCATTGTTAAAACTAAGTAGAGTGGGCGAGTTTTCTTGATGAATGGAAACATTAAAGCTAACATGCTTATGACTGGGAACATGTAGCGTTCATGTATGCGTGTGGGGAGCATGAAAAAGCCGAAGAGGAGTACAAAAGCTGCAAATATCACGTATAACTCAGGAGATGCGTTGGAGCGTTTGTGGACGAAATACAAAGTGAAAACGGCCAATGTCCCGAACATTATCCAGCCTATGATATTAAAGTTTAAGAAGGGTAAGCCCTGTGTGTCGGATGCATACATGTTGAAACCCCAAATGTTAAATGCGTTAAAAGAAGTTATCCGGTACGCTGGATTATTGTACGCTCCAAAGTAGATGTTGTATAGAAAAGTGACTGGGTTGTTCCACTCAAAAGGAAGAATCACGGCGAAAATCGTTGCAGCCCCTGCAAGTACGGGTGCAATCAGTTTTTTCCAGTTCCAGTTGTACTTTCTGAAGACAAGGAAAATTATTAGTGGCGCCAACGCTATGCTCTGGGGTTTTGTCAAGACAGCTAGCATGAACACTACTGTTGCCCATTTTGGCTTAGATTCCAGAATCAGATACACTGAAAGGACAAGGAAAAAAGTGTAGATGCCGTCGAATTGTCCCCAAACTGCCGAGTCAAATATGACTACGGGATTAAAAGCATAGAGGCCAGAAGCTAAGAGCGCCATTTTAAAGGTTAAGCGTTTCCGAACGAAGGCAAATATGAGAAATGACGTTGCCATGTCGAAGAGGGTTGCTGGCAACTTCATAACGTAGGTTAGGAGACTGCTTCCGAAGAGCGATAAGCTTTTTGCAAGTGAACCGAACGCCCAGAAGAAATAGACGTTCAGAGGCGGATAATCACACCACACTTTCTGGTAAAAAACTCGAGGCCCATAATCCGCTGCGGCGCTGAACCATGAAATATTAGTGTTAGTGTCTGTAATGTATCCTGAAATCGGGAAAAAAGCTATCCTGACTAGGAACGCTAACAAAAGCAGGGCTGCAAGTATGGCTAACTCGCGTTTTTCGAAGGGCAGCTTCGGCATTGCTATTTTCTTCATTCAAACCTCATTCAAGCATGTATGGGCATAAAAGAGTTTTGAGAATAACATACCTTCGCAACATGACGGCTCTTGGTACTTCTGCTTACCTTGCCGCTTGTGATAGGCACTATGCTAGAATGCCCATAAGCCCATTGCGAACAACACCGTGAAAAAACACAATGCCGCAGTGAATACTGCCACTATCGTGTAATGGATTATTCTTTTGCGTGCAAGAAGCCCGAGTAAAATGAACATGGGAAACATAGCCATAACGTAACGCGGAATGCTTATCCACCAACCTGTGGACACGCTGAGCATCCAAGTCAACAGCATGTATACGTTATAAGAAAGGCGAAAGCGCGACAGGAAACCTGCGGTGACAATCACCAGACCGAATACGGCGAAAATTATTTGTGCACTGCCAATGGTGATGTTTTGTGGAAATGTAGCGGTGGTAGCCCAACTCCAAGCTCCACGTAAACCCTGAATTGGGTCAAGAGTCTGGTACCAATGGGTTCGCTCAATTTCCATAAACGTGAAGAAGCTGCCTGTTACCTGATAGTTTATGCCGAGGTATATTAGAAAGCCTACTAAAGCTAAACTCAGCCAAAGTATGTTGACGTTTACGTTTTTCAGTTTCCACTTTCTTTGATGCAAGTACTCAACAAGCAATGTTGGCAAGAGTAGCAGACCAGCGATTCTGGTTAACGCGGCGAATAACGACAGAAAACCTGCTATGGACCATTTTCCAACTCTGGCGTAGTAAACGCTGGCGATAACCAACGCAAAGAAGAGTCCTTCTGTGTATATTGCGGATAGGAAGTATGCTGTTGGGAAAATGCTGAGGTACAGAACCGCTTTTTTCGCTACGTCATCGCTGAACTCTAATTGTGCTAGTTTGAACAGGTACACGGCGGCGAAAATGGAGCTTACATTGGACACGATAAGCGCTGACAAGTTAATGTATTCGAAGTTAAACGTGATTAACCTAACCAGAACGGGGTAAAGGGGAAAAAAGACTATGAAGAAGCGTTGTTCACCTTCGTTGACGTAGCCGTTTTTTGCGATGTCAATGTAGTGTGGGCTGTCCCAGTGGCTGAATTGCCGCATTATGATTGAGAGTGGCGGTGCAGCGCCGTCATTCATGTATGTTACGGCGAATCCTAAGGAAAAAATGAAGACTTTTACGATTAATGTGATGAGGATGGCGATTTTGAGCGGGTAGGGAATTTTTTTGAGTAGGGCTGGCGTTTTCAACTGGGTTCCCGATTCTTGCTGGTTTTAATGCTTGTTGCTTATAGCATGGTACGAAATAAACTTATAAACTTGTGAGAATCGGTGACAAGGCAGTGCGTTTGGGAAAATTATTAAAGCAAGGATCATCTGCTAAACTCTGTATCTATGCGGAGGGTTAAGCTTCAAAAAGAAACTTTCAGTGGCGAAGTTCGGCGGCAGCTTGCTGGACGTTGAAGGCGCAGGTATTCCGAAGATTCTGAAGCGCTTGAAAGAGCTAAAAGAGAGCGATGGTATTGGACCTGTTGCCGTGTTTTCAGCGCCGATGGGCTGCACAGACGAACTGATTAGGATAGGTGAATCGTATGCACAATCAACGCCAACTTCAGTGGATTCAGTTTTCAAAATTTACAATCGGATAGCGAAACGCCATGTTAAAGGCGCATACTTGGCTCAGGCGTTAGCTGCGTTAGCAGGTCACAAAGCGAAGACGCTGGAAGCCCTTGCAGGAGTTAATAAGCGGTTCAGCGGCAACGTGAAAGCGAAAGTACTTACGCTTGGCGGGGAGCTTGCGATGGCTGCATTAATGGATTTTGTCATGAAAAGCAGCGGCATTAACTCTTGTTGTATTGCCCTGCAAGACTGGCCTGTGGTTACTGATGACAATTTTGAGGATGCTACGCCACTTTACGAGTTAAGCAAAAAACGGGTTGACGCGCTAATTGAGCCCTTGGAAAAGGGCAAAATGGTTTCGTTGGCGGGTTTTCTCGGCGTAACAGCTGATGGTTTGGAAACGGTTTTGGGCAGAGGCGGTTCAGATTTAACCGCGGTTTTTGCCGCTTGCCTTTTGAAAGCGCGGTATCATACTGAGATGTTGCTGTTTAAGGATGTGCCTGTGCAGAGTGCTGACCCGAAAGTGGTGAAGGGACAAGCAACCACGCATGTGGCGGCGCTTACGTATAATGAAGCGCATAAGGCGAGTATGATG
>CAYGYB010000117.1:0-4989 GCA_964354015.1 uncultured Candidatus Bathyarchaeia archaeon | reverse complement strand
CTTTTTCCGAATTCAATCGCTATGTCGATGTCGCTTGTTTTCTTTTGTTCTCCTCTGGCAAAAGAGCCAAATACCGCCATAAAGACGATGTCATTTCGCTTGCAGATTTCAGCTAGTTTTTCTTTTATGCCTCTTTTTTGAAGGACTTCGGGTAAGCCTCGGATTTCTAGTTCCATGTTTATCTATTAGAAGACTCCTTGAACTTAAGTATTTTTTTACTGCAGCGTCAGCCAAGCCAATTGCCTTAGTTTAGCTAACTAAAAATTTGGGCAGAACCTGAATCGAATGCGCTCTTTTAGGTATCTTTGGTGAGAATGAGTTGCGAACCCTATCCTATTGCTCCCATCCCGCAAGTGCGGGCATCATTGCCTCGGATAGGTCTTACCCGCAGTACTAACTAACTATCTTTGATTAATTAAGACTTACTTGGTGCCAAAATATAATTATCCAGTGTAGAAACACTGCAAAGGGTCAAAACTGGCGGCTATACAGCCACGCCACTTTTGGCTCAGAACTGAAATCAAATTAACAACCAACACATAGCCAAATGGTCTTTTTGGAAAGGTACTATTAGATTTTTCGTGCGGAAAGGGCAGGGGACATTTTTGGGACTGTAAAATATCTTAAATCGTGGTTATTTCATAATCTATCTGTTGGAATTAGCAATGTGTGAGAAGTTTTGCGAAGTCTGCAATACTTACACTTTTCAAATTAAATTGGAACAAGAATATGGTGTGTGGAAATATAAGGCACAGAACGAAAATGATAACGAAAAAATGGTGAAACTCGTACTGCTTTCACCATATGAACCTACTTTTTGGGAATGCCCAAAGTGCGGAACGGTTACTATTACAAGAAAAGATTCACTACTAAGTTTTTCGGAGCTATAATTCCACGGTTTCTTTTCCATATTCATCGGCGATAGACGTTTTCGTTTTGTGGTCATCACATATATAGCTTCTCACAATCCACGAATGATTAAAAACATCTCATCTCTTTCTTCTTTTGATAGTTTGCACGCCAAAGTATCACGATATTCCATTTCAACACTAATTTCTCGTTTCATTTCTTAAACACTCCATCATTCTGATTAGTTCACTCGATTCAGCTATTATATTTTTGCACTTTTTGGAAAGCCACTCGGAAAACTGGAAAATTGGGAAGGGTAGGGATATATTTTGAAACTTTATTAATTCAGCGTTGATACTAAAGCTATGGGAATAGTTATGGCTGAAAAATTTAGAGGTTTACGATTTGCTCCATCTTATGAAAATGAGGTCGTACTCTTGTTTGGGTTGTTAATGCCTCACTTAAAAAGCCAATTCGTGATAGAGGAGTATAGCGGTTCTTTCCCTGATTGCATTGCTCTAAGAGATGGAAAAGAGATTGGAATAGAGTTTGAGGTTAATAGTAATGACTTTATTCAGCATGGGCATCCACAAGACCTCAATCTTTCTAAGTGCAAGTTAATTGTTTGTTGGGAAAACAACTGGAAAGCGAGCAAAAGAGTGTTTACAGATATTTATGGAGATTCTCATGAAATTGAGGTTTGTGCTCTTAAAGAAGTTATGAAACAACAAGGATTGAGTTTCGTACAATCAGATAAATCCAAATATGAAAAGAGAGTAATTTGGAACGAAGACAGTTTTTTCAAGGAACTACGAGGAAAAGTGGACGCAAACGGATTTAGCAAAATTTCGGAAATCTATGGATTGTGCTTGAGTCGCCCAGAGTTTGAAGTAGTATTCGGGGAAGGCCCCAAGATTGCGACATTTAATGTCATTGTAAAGAAATGGCAAAACGAAAAAATAGGAATGCCCCAACCTATACAAATCTATGCGAATGGTAAATTGGGCATAGATTATCGAAAATTACCTAAGAATTTGGAAATTGAACTAAGAAAAATGACTGGTGAACCGAAATGGAAGACTGGAAAGCCAAAAGACTGGTGCTATTTTGATTTGAGAAATCAAAGAGCCTTCGGTATGATTAAGAAAACTCTCGAATGGCTCGCAGAAATGTAGAGGATTTAGGTTATGTTCTGGGATAAGATAGAACGAAAAGAAGATGGCATGTACTCTATTTCAGGACTAGATGGAAAGAGGTGCCGTTGTTGCTTAAGAGACTTAGTGAATGAAAAGGTAGTTACTTTGGGAGAATTAGACGATTTAATAAAGAAGATGCCTAACAATACAGAAGCCTCAGTAGAATTGTTAGAACTGCTGTGGTGTATGGCAAAAAATTAACGCTATTCTAAAGAAGAAATACGATAAGAAGACTAAAAATTCAAACATCCACGGGTTAACCGTCTAATTCACTACTTTTTAAATTATTAAGAAAACCACACATGCCCCTGTCGAATTGCAGAATCAACGTACAGGCAGCTTCATGTTTACCCCTTAATATTGCAAAAGCACTAGTGTTCCGTTAATCCAGTTCTATATATAGTTCCTTTAAATAAGGGGGCTATAGTCTTTTCCAAGCATAAAAGTACACCGTAACCAAATGTTACCAGAAGTTACTAAAAGTTGTTAATTTGTTTCTGCAACCTACAAAGCAACCACGCCAATTAAACCTCGAAAATCACCAGTATTTTTAAATATTCGTGTACTGTGGGTTTAGAATGCTCAAGTGATGCAAAGATGCCGAAACAGGAAAAAGGAAAATCCCATTCAATAAGACCCGTAAGTAGGCGACCACCAAACTGGTGCAAGTACGAGCCAGAAGAAGTAGAAGCCTTCATAATCAAACTCGCCAAAGAAGGCCACAACCTCAGCAGCATAGGCACCATCCTCAGAGACCAATACGCGATTCCGTTGGTGAAGCCGATAACGGGCAAAAGCATAAGCGACACCCTTCGCGCTGCAGAATTGTTGCCGTCAATGCCTGAAGACATGGCCAACCTAATCAAGAAAGCACACAGCATCGGGGTGCACATGGAGAAAAACAAAAAAGACCTGCATAATAAACGCTCCATGCAAATTATCGAAGCAAGAATCCACAAACTCTCACGATACTACAAACGAGAAGGCGTTCTGCCGCGAAACTGGAAGTACGAAGCAAAAATAGCATCCGTAACCTAAACGCTGTACCCCATGCACTTTTGCGGCAACACCAGCTTTAAATCTTAAAGCACCCTTTAGCCAACAGTGATTACAATGGCTCTAGAAGAAACGGCTATAAACGGCTTCTTAGCGTCAACAGCACAAGCCGCCAAAACAATTCTGGAAACCGTGGAAAAAGACGGCTTCATCCATGTTTTCTCACACTTAGACGCAGACGGCGTAGCTGCCGCTGGCATAATGGGCAAAGCCCTATTCAGGCTTGACGCCCGATTTCGCATAAGAGTAACACAGTGGGTCGACGAAAAAATCATAAACGAAATAACCGCGGACAAACCCCAACTCGTAATTCTAACAGACTTCGGCAGCGGCTACCTAGACCTGCTAAACGAGAAAGTTCCAGACTTCAAAGTGCTAATCTTAGACCACCACCAAATCACAGGAAACGCAGAAAACGGCAACTTCGTACACGTGAACCCGCATTTGCACGGCATAGACGGCGCAAGCGACATCAGCGGTTCAGGCGTAGCTTACTTCGTCGCCAAAGCCGTAAGCACAGAAAACGTGGATTTAGCACCTATAGCGCTGATTGGTGCATTAGGCGACATCCAAGATAAATACGAACAGAGAAAACTAGGCGGCTTAAACGAGAAAATAGTTGAAGACGCAGTAAACGCGAACCTCGTTAAAGTAGAGAAAGACTTAACTTTTTTCGGCAGAGAAACACGCCCCATCCACAAAACCCTCGCCGCAACAACCAGCCCATTCATTCCAGGCATAAGCGGAGAAGAAGGCGCAAGCGTAGCCTTCCTAAACAGTTTAGGCATCAAACTGAAAGACGGCGAGAAATGGCGCGCACTCAGAGACTTAACAGAAGATGAAAAGAAAAAACTGTGCTCCGCCCTAGCCGATCACCTGCTGTCAAAAGGCTTGCATTTTGAAGTAGCCAACCTCATAGGACACGTTTACATCTTAACCAAAGAAGAACCGTGGACACCACTCAGAGACGCCAGAGAATTCGGCGTAGTGCTGAACTCCACAGGGCGCATGGATAGACCAAGCCTCGGCATAGCCGTTTGCATGGGCGACAGAGGCGCAGCACTGGAAGAAGCAAACAAAGCGTTAGAGGATTACAGGAAAAACATTAACAAGTACCTCACTTGGGTGATGGAAAAACCCGAAAGAATGAAAGAACTCGAAAACATTTACGTTGTTTACGGCGAGAACTTCATAAACGAAAAAATCATCGGAACAGTCTCCAGCATTCTAGCTACAAGCATGCCCAACTCTGAAAAGCCCATTATAGCTTACGCGAACATGGAAGCTGAAGGCGTGGCGAAGTTTTCCGCGCGAACAACAGACGTCGTAGTCCACAAAGGCATCAACTTGGGCGAAGTCATGCGTGTGGCTTCTGAGAAATTCGGTGGAAAAGGTGGAGGGCACAACATAGCTGCAGGTGGGCAAGTCCCCTTAGATCAGGTGGAGAATTTCATAAGCGTAGTCAACGATTTAGTAGGCAAACTGTTGAAAGGCGAAACGGTTGGAAGCAACAATAACCCTTGAGTACAGCGACGCAAAAACTGCTGAAGCCATTGCCAACGCGGTTTCCCCAGACAACTTCAAAACGCCAGCAGGATTATCAGTAAAAACGTTCAGAAACGGTAGCAACGTTGTCACAGAGATAAGGACTGAAGAAAAATTTGCCACTTTTATCGCCACGATTGACGATTTGCTATTCAGCGCAGCCACAGCAGAAAAAACAATCCGCATTGCCGAGCAGGCACCACAGATGCAGAAACGCTGAACTGTTGCGCTCTGAGCGTCTACCCCCTCCCCTTTATATACATTGAACTACGCAGTCCTGTCCATTGTGGAAGTCGCGATTGCCTCCATAGTTTTGTGGCTTGAACTAAGCCTCTTCGGATTT
>CAYGYB010000116.1:0-5021 GCA_964354015.1 uncultured Candidatus Bathyarchaeia archaeon | reverse complement strand
GAGGTAGACGAGCAAATCCTGCAGTTCCTGAGCAAAAGAACTGCGATATGCAGGTCGATTGGTTCGTTGAAGAGGAAACAGAAAATTCCCATAAAGGACATTCCGAGGGAAAACGATGTGTATGCCCATGTTCGGAAGAAAGCTGCTGCTTTGGGTTTAGATCCTGTTCAGGTTGAGGCTGTTTACCGCCAAATAGTTAATATGTGCATGGCTGTTCAGGAGTTAGAAGAAAAAGGCAAGTGAGGCAGGCAACACTGGAGGATTGATTGGCACGCTGTATGAAATAAACGAGAAGGCAATAAAGCTTGAACATGAAGGCAAAAAGATAATTAAGCTAAACATCGGCGACCCAGATTTGGAGACGCCTAGCGCAATAATTGAAGCTGCTTACGAGGCGATGAAGAAAGGGAAAACCAAGTACGGCTCTTCTTACGGCGAGCAGGCGCTTCGAGAAAAACTTGCAAGCATCCACGGTGTCTCCGTTGATAATGTTGTGCTTACGCCTGGTTCCAAATGGGGCGTTTTCGCTACGATGTACTTGATGTTGAAGGGTGATGGAAACGTTGTTATTCCCACGCCCTACTGGACGGCTTACGAGTTAACGGCGAAAACTCTTGGTGCTAAGACGCGGTTATTGAAGACGGAGCTGGATGCTAACTGGCGCATAGACATTGAAAAGCTTGAGCGCCTGATTGACGGGAACACGCGGATGATAATACTGAACAACCCGAACAATCCCACCAGCAACGTTATCGACGCAAAGGTCCTCGACGGCATAGTACAGGTAGCTAACGAGAAGAAGATTCCAATTTTGTCCGATGAAGTTTACGCGGACATAAGCTTCGTCAAAACCAAAAGCATCCTAGACTACGACGGCAACCATGTACTGGTTACTGGCTTCTCTAAAATGTTCACCATGACAGGGTGGCGAATCGGCTACCTTGTCGCTAACAAGGAACTAGTAGACCAAATAGCCAAGTTAAACCAGATAACGTTCACTAACGTTCCAGTTTTCATTCAAGAAGCAGCACTAAAAGCGTTAGGGATGCACGACCAGCTCACAAAGGGCATAAAAAAGGAATACCAAGAAAGGGCGAAGATAGCCAGCGAAATCCTATCGAAAGCACGTTTGGAGTTCACGAAGCCTGATGCGCCATTCTACGTCTTTCCAAGACGCCGCGGCTTAGACTCTGAACGTTTCGCGTTAGACCTGCTTGACAAAGGCGTAGCTGTGGCGCCGGGCACTGCGTTTGGAGATTACCGCGAGCACTTCCGCATATCGTTAACCGCGCCCAGAAGCGAAATTGAAACAGCCTTAAACAAGATTTGCGAGGCGCTATGATGAGAGTAGCGGTGCTTGGCGCGGGAAAAATGGGCGTTTGGTTCGCCAAGTTCTTCCTTGAAGAAGGCTACTCCGTAGTTGTCGCGGACAGAAACAAACAAAAGTTGTCAAAACTGAAAAGCGAATTAGCGGTTGAAACTGCTGATTTCGCGGAAGCCGTTAAGAATGCTGATAGGGTTTTGATTTGCGTGTCCATCAGCGCTTTTGAGGCTGTTGTCAAAACGATTGCTCCCAGCATACGTGACGGTCAAGTGGTAATGGACATCTGCTCAATCAAAGAGTCCCCAGTCACAGCCATGCACAAGCACATTAAGCGTGGCTTGGTTTTGGGCACGCATCCAGTTTTTGGTCCCGGAAGCAAAGGCGTCAAAAACAAGGCGTTCATTCTCACGCCAACCAACGCTGCAGAAAAAGAGTTTGCGGAGAACTTTAAAGATTGGTTGGAGCAGAGGAAAGCGCGCGTTTTTGTGGTTTCGCCTAGGAAGCATGATGAGTTGATGTCTGTTGTTCTCGGTTTGCCGCACTTTTTCGGCGTGGTTGCCTGTGACGCTCTTCTTGAGCAGGCTAATTATGCTGAAACTAAGAAGGTTGCGGGTACCACTTATCGCATGCTGTTTACTTTGGCTGAAGCTACGGCGCTGGAGACCCCTGAACTTTACGCCAGCCTTCAGCTGAGTTTGCCAGAAATAACGAAACTTGAAAAGCGCTTTATAGAAAAAGCGTGTGAGTGGCTAAAGCTAATACAACAGAAAGACCCAGCGGCTATTGCCCGTAAGATGGAGCAGTTACAAGCGAAACTGATGAAAGCCAGCGGCGATTACGCGCGGTCTTACGAGATAATGTACAAAATGCTAGAGGCAGCTGAAAACTAAACTGCTTAAGCCTTTTCACCGTTGTGCAGCTTTCGGGTATGAGCCCAAGATTTTTACGAATGTTGCGCTTTTTTCCAGTGCTTTCAGTGCTTCGGCGCAGTGGGCTTCGCCTCTGTGTCCCTCAAAATCTAAGTAAAAGTTATACTCCCATGGTTTCTGCTTTGTAGGTCTAGACTCTATTCGAGTCAGGTTGATTTTTCGTTGAGCAAACTCGAATAGCGCAGTGTACAGCGACCCTGGCGTGTGCGCGGCAGAGAAGATTATTGAGGTTTTGTCTTTGCCTGTCATCGGCGAGTCTTCTTGGGCTAGAACGAAGAACCTCGTGTAATTCGCGGGGTTGTCTTCTATTTCTTTGGCGAGGATTTTCATTCCGTAAATTTCAGCTGCTTTTTCGCTGGCTACTGCCGCAGCGTCCTTCAAGCCTTTCTCTTTTAGCATTTTTACGCTGCCTGCCGTGTCATAAGTGGGGATAAGTTCACGTCCTAAGCGTTCCAGAAAGTTTCGGCACTGCGCTAAGGCTTGCGGGTGTGAGTAAACTGCTTTAACCGCTTCTAAACTCGTGTTAGGGTTCGCAATTAAACAGTGGGAGATTCGGATGATGATTTCGCCGCAGACTTTCAGGTCGTGCGTTAGGAACAGGTCGTAGGTTTGGTTCACGCTTCCTTCCAACGAGTTCTCCACGGGCACCACGCCATACTGTGATTCCTGTTTGGCAACGCTGTCGAAAGCTTCCGAGAGGTCTCTGCAAGGTTTAACGTCCACTGCCGCTCCGAAGAAAGCGTAAACTGCGCTTTCGCTGTAGGCGCCTCTTTCTCCTTGGAAGGCTACTTTCACTTTTTGTTTCCCTGCTTCCTGTTTTTTATTAAGCACTTGTTTATGCCGTTTATCATTGCCTCAACGCTTGCCATAACTATGTCCTCTCTCGCGGCGCGTGCCGATACTATGTGCCCTTGTTCGTCTTCCACTTTTATAACCACCTCAGCCACTGCGTTCGAGCCGCCTGTTATAGCTTCAAGGCGGTACTCTTTCAACCTGATTTTTGCGAGGCTATGTGTAAGCTTCTGTATAGCCTTGAGCACGGCGTCGACTGGACCGACACCTGTCTCAGCCGTCACGTACTCTTTGCCGTCTAGCACTAGTTTCACTGATGCCGTTGGGATTACTTTGATTCCTGTTATCACCGCCAAGTCGCTTAGGTCAACGATTTTTTCTTCGCGTATGACTTCGCCCATAACCGCAGAAGTTAACGCAATCAAATCCGCGTCAGTCACCATTTTGCCCTTGTCGCCTAAGTCTTTGACCCTTTGAACAATCTCTTTCAACTGCTCTTCTGTAGGGTGTATTCCCACTTCTTCGAGTTCTGCTTTGATGCCACGGGTTCCCGCAAGCTTCCCAGCCACAAGTTTTCTTGTGCGCCCCACCAATTCGGGCTTTATAGGCTCAAACGTTAACGGCTTAGCTGTCACGCCGCGTGTGTGAATGCCTGATTCATGCGCAAAAGCGTTTTCGCCGACAAGCGCCTTGTTCGCTTGCACCGCAATGCCCGTCAGCGTAGACACCATTCTGGAAGTACTGTAAAGTAACCGCGTGTTAACGCCTGTCTTGAACTTGTAAATCATATGCAGCGCCATAACCACCTCTTCCAACGCAGCGTTTCCCGCTCTCTCGCCTAAGCCGTTAATCGTAGCGTGCACTTGCGCTGCGCCTGCTTCCACAGCAGCTAACGAGTTCGCCACAGCCATGCCAAAATCATCATGGCAGTGAATGCTAATTGGCACGTTTACTGCCTTTTTGATTTCTTCGATGAGCTTGTGGGTTGTCCGCGGAACCATTATTCCCACAGTGTCTGGAATGTTTATCATGTCCGCGCCTGCCTTCTCAGCAGCTCGGCACACCTGCTTCAGAAACTTCAGCTCAGACCTTGTAGCGTCCATAGGCGAAAACTCGCATTTCAACCCATGCTTCTTGATGTACTCAACTGAATCCACTGTAGCCGCCAGCACTTGTTCAGGTGTCAAGCCAACAGCGTACTTCATCTGCACAGGCGAAGTGGGAACAAATGTGTGAATCATGTCAACATCGCATTCGATTGCAGCGTCTATGTCGCTTCTCGTGGTGCGGGCGAGAGCGCAAATTTCAGTTTTCAATCCCGCTTTGGCAATTTCCTTCACAACTTTCTTTTCGCCTTCAGAAGACATCGGCGAACCAGCTTCAATCACATCCACGCCCAGCAAGCTCAGTTGACGCGCAATCTCAAGCTTATCTTCAAAAGTCAGCGAAACACCAGGAGTCTGCTCTCCGTCTCTCAGCGTAGTGTCAAAAATGCGGATGCAAGTCGGACTTTTCGCCTTCATAACACCCTCAACTCTTCCCTTTGGTTACCGCAGCAGCTATAGCTTCAGCCATGCCCAGCGTTGTGGTTTTACCGCCTAAGTCGGGCACAGTGTCGCCGCTGCGCAACGTTGTTACCACTGCGTTTTCTATGGCGTTTGCCGCCTTTATGCATTTGGCATCAGCGTATTTTTCGCCCAGCCACTCCAGCATCATCTTCGCCGCCAAAATCATCGACAACGGATTCGCAGTATGCTTGCCCGCTCTGTTCGGCGCTGAACCGTGAATCGGCTCGAAGAGAGCAAAGGTGTCGCCTATGTTGGCGCCTGGGGCCATTCCTAAGCCGCCGATAAGCTGCGCCGCTTCATCAGAAAGTATATCGCCAAACATGTTGCAAGTAAGCAGCACATCGAAGCTCTGTGGCTCCTTTATCAGGCGCATGCTTGCCGCATCCACGTACAACTCGTTAAACGCTA
>CAYGYB010000115.1:0-5035 GCA_964354015.1 uncultured Candidatus Bathyarchaeia archaeon | reverse complement strand
TTTCACTAAAATATATTTCTCTAATATGCGGTTCGTGCACACAATCTTACGCTGCCAGCTTCCCGCTCGTAGCGTATACTCGTTTTCGACTATACCTATACCCTATATTGATATTGATTTGGGTTTATTACTGCCCTCCATCTTGTATTTTCAGAACCATAGCTGTATATGCTCTGAATCTCATTCTCAATAATTATGAAAGAAAGCTCGTGCCTTAACCAACAATTCTATAATTGCCTTAGTTTCGCTTTCATCGAAAGCTAACTTGAAAGGGCATTCTTTCGGAGTCTCTTTTCCATAGACGATAACAAGTCTTTCGTAGCCATCGAAATCTACAGCAAAGCTACTTGTTTCACCTATTCTTGTGGCCTGTTTCCGTCTCGAAAAACCTCTCACCATTTCTTCAGTTCTTCTTCTTTCCGCCTCAGCTTCTCCTTCCGAAAGGTAGTATGGGCATGAGCGTCGCGTATCCAATTGCCATTCCTCACAACTCTATTCAGTGTAAAGTCTTTATGCTATGCGCCTTCATAATCCGTATTCTCGATTTTGACCACGAATACACTATCCAAAAACATTAGTCAGAAGAGAAGCTAACAGCCCGACACCTCAACGGTCATGACGGGTTGCAATTTAGGACTTAGGCTGCCATGCCATTTTGGTGGTCTTACTGGTCTTATGCTGCCATCACGTCTTCGTCATGGTTAAAGGGTTTGTGTTTTCCCAATTCCACCTTTTTTCACACCTTTCTCCAAACAATGTAGGTATGGGGAGCCACACACCTACATTGTTTTGACCGTGTTCCCCCTTCCTTGGGGAAGGGGGTGACTGGCTTCAGCCAGTCGGGGATTAGGGTCTATTCCTGCCCTGCCGTCGTCACAAGCCACTATTTTCTCAGGCAGGTTCACCGTAGTCGTGGTGTGTGGGGGGGGTGCATTAAAATTTAATCCACCACCACCATTTGAATATGCAGTGCGAATGCACTATAAGCAGCGAAGCACGTATAACTGGTAATGCAACCTAATCAGCAGAGGAGCCAAATCAAGCCTGGCATCCGCGTAAAAATCGTCTTGAAGCAACACCAGCGGAGCGGCATATTAACCGAGGGGGTCGTCAAGGATATCCTCACCAACAGCTCAACTCATCCCCACGGAATCAAGGTACGACTTACAGACGGCAAAGTCGGCAGAGTACAATCAATAATAAAATAATGCAGCAGCTTGGCTGAGTTGCGCGCTTTTGAATAATATGAGGCTACACTGAACGATTGGTTTTGCTGAAGATTTTCTTCAAAGTCCCCACAAGCTGCGCGTTATTTTCTGCTGACCTGACTGTGACTCTGAAGTAGCTGCCGTCAAGCCCGACAAAAGTGCTGCAGTCCCTGATCAATAATCCTTCCTTAGCTAACTCTTCCCTTAACGCCGCAGAAGTGAGCTTCGGCTCCAAAATTTTCACAAGCAAAAAGTTCGTTTCAGACGGAAAAACATGCAGCCCGCCGATTTCGGTGAGCATTTTTGCAAACGCTGCTTTTTCTTTAGTGATTGTGCGCTTGGTGTTTTCAATGAACTCCTTATCATTGAATGCTGCTACGGTTGCGTAGCCAGCTAAGCTGTTAATGCTCCACGGTTGCCGAACAGTCTGCAAGGTGTCTATGAAGTTTTCCGCTGCGATGCCGTAGCCGAAGCGTATGCCGGGCATTCCGTAGAATTTTGTAACTGACCTGATAACGAAGAGGTTCGGGTACTTCTTCACGTAGCCCACTACCGTGGCGTCTTGGCCTTTACTGCTGAATTCGATGTAGTTCTCGTCAATGCTGACGATTATGTCTTTTTTCTGGCAGAACGCAACTAAATCCAACAGCGTTTCTCGATTGTACAGTGTGCCTGACGGGCTGTGAGGGTTGCATATGTAGATTATCCGCGTGTCATCCGTGACTGCCTTCTTCACGCGTTCAACGTCCAACGCGAAGTCGCTGGGCAGTTGCACGAAAATTGCTTCGCCGCCTACTCGCAGCACTGCTTTCTCGTACTCGGTGAATGACGGCACGGGAATGATGGCTTTGAAGTTCCGCGGAAAAACTGCCGTAAGCATGTAAATGAGTTCTATGGAGCCGTTGCCAAGTATGATGTTTTCTGCCCCGACGCCGTGCCCAACGTACGCGGCAACTTCCGTTCTCAACTCCACAGGGTTCGGGTCAGGATAAAACCTGATTAATCTAGCGTTTTGCTTCACGGCTTCTACCGCCTTAGGCGAAGGACCGAGAAAATTAACGGGTCCACTGAAGTCAAGCACTTTCTCTATGGGAATGTTGTATTTCCTGCTGAAGCCCCACACGTCGCCGCCGTGGCTGACAAAACGTTTTTTCTTACACGTGCTCGACAACCTTTTTCTCCTCCATCAAACGAGCAATTTCTTTCTCTACTTTCCATTGCGCCTTGAAGTGAGCGTTGTACAGGTTTACTACCCTGTAAAGCCAGTAAACTCCGCCCACCCCCAATGTAACTATAGTAATCAAGGCATATTTTTTTATCGGTATCGTCTGCGGCATAAACATCCGTTCTGGGAAAGCTTTTGCGAGGAACATGTCTTGGTGTTTCTCGTGAGCCTGTAAGTCTTTGGACAAGTAATACGTTATGATGAACGCGGGGATTATGAGGATTATTGAGGCTGCCCATGCTTTCGCTTTCATGTCCACAGCGCAAGTGGGCACCAGCGCTTCTTTTCCTTGCTTAATAAGCCACTGGTTAATCTGCTGTTCCAACGTGGCTTCTCGGCGGAAATGCCTGTTTCTGCTGTCAATCAGGCGGTAGAACATGGGGAAAAACGCAGCGCCGAAAGTGGCTATTGCCCCCAAGAACCACATGGAAAACCACATTGTTCTGTCTGTTTCCATTCTGCCAAGCATACTCGTTTCCAGTTTTTACATCAATTCTTGCATCAATAAGCGCCTGATAAAATTCACAGCCAAAGTTTATAAATTCTTTCGTTCAGCTTCTTAATAAAATGCCGCAAAACAAAATGGTGCTTTCCGTAGTAATTCCCATATTCAACGAGGAGCCGACGATAGGTGACATAATCACGCGTTTGAAAGCAACGATGCGGCAAATCGGTTTAAAATACGAGGTAATAGTTGTGGATGACTGCTCCGCAGACAGGTCGCTGGAAATTTCGAGAAACCACGGCGTCAGAGTTTACTCGTTAAACCAGCACATGGGGAAGGGTTACGCCCTGCGGGTTGGCTTCGCAAAAGCAAAAGGTGAAATAATAGCTACAATAGACTCAGATGGTTCACACCGTCCAGAGGAGTTGCCGCTTTTGCTGGCGCCCATACTGCGAAACCAAGCAGATTTTGTCATCGGCTCCCGATTCTTAAACGAAAAACCAGTTTCAGCCAAGAAACTGAACGCGATTGGCGTCCGCTTATTTAACGCTCTGATTAAAGTTTTCACAAGAACAGAGGTTACTGATTCGCAGTCGGGTTATCGCGTGATGAAATCTGAAAGTGTAAAAGCTTCAAGTTTAGTATCAGGTGGGTATGAGATAGAGTCGGAGATGCTTGTGAAAACTGCCCGCAGAGGTTTCAGGGTTAAAGAAGTGCCTATAAGTTTTGAGCAGAGAACTTATGGGCGGTCACGGTTGGACCCGATGGTTGACGGCTTCAGGATTCTGTTGTCGATAGTTGCGGCGTACATGAAGGGTTGATGCAAAAAGTGGCAACTGCATCTCCGCCTAAAATTTCAATAATCATCGCAACACGCAACAACGAGCAGACCATCGACGACTGCCTAAAAGCAATTTTCGAATTAAACTACCCCCAGAATTTTCTGGAAGTAATAGTTATTGACGGATGCTCCAAAGACGCGACCGTGCAAATAGCTGAACAATACCCAGTTAAAGTAGTCTCCAAGCCTCTTAACGCTCCAGCCGCGTATAACTACGCAATGAAAATCGCATGCAACGATATAATAGGGTTTATTGATTCAGACGCAAAAGTGGAAAAAGAATGGTTAAACAAGCTTGTACCGCATCTTGCTGACCCCAAAGTGGCGGGAGTAAGCGGCGGCATCGAAACGTGGAACACTGAAAACCCATGGGCAAGAAGCATAGGCTACGACATGGCGAACAGGTATGCACGGCTAAAAAAATACGCCACCCGCATCGCAACAATGAACCTACTGATGAAAAAAAACGTAATCGAGGAAGCTGGCGGTTTCGATGAGCATTTGCCGTCGCAGTATGACACTGACCTTGGGTTCAGAATAAGCCGCATGGGTTACAAGATGGTTTTCGAGCCAAACGCCAAGTGCTACCACTTTAACAGGACTACGGTGCGCGCCTTTTACAGGCAGCAACTGCAGTATGGTAAGAACACGCTTAAACTGTACTTTAAACATGCGAAGCTGGCTAAAGGCGACGAGATAACTGATTTCCTCATGAACATTCAGCCTGCTTTGATGCTTACGATAATAGCGCTGTTCCTCATCGGCATTATAGAAGTGCTGAGACCGTTGTGGTACGCTTCTGCCATAATTTTAACGCTTGTTTTCATCTATTATGTGTATTGCGCCGCCAAGCTCTCTGTCAAGTTCAAGGACAAAGCAGCGATGCGGCTGATTGTGCTTTACTTTGTCAGGGCGTTTGCGTGGTTAGCAGGCGCCGCAGTCACCACCGTGCGGTTCCTGCTGGGAGACAGAAGGTGAAGCATGACATGGTTAAGGTGTGCTTTATCTCGCCAGAATATCTGCCTCTTTCAGGCGGCACAGGCGCCTACGTTTACTATCTGGCTAATGAACTGATAAAACACGGAAACTCCATCTGCGTTGTGACGGGTTATGATGCAAGTGCAGACGTGAAAGTGAACGAGCAGCTCTCTGCGTTTTTCCTTAAAACGCCTAAAACGCCCGTTGTCAAGTCTTTCCTGTTCGCTGGTTCCGCACATAGGAAAATGAACAAAATACGAGACAGCTGCGCCGCTGACATTGCGCATGCTAATCCGCCGTTGGTGCCGAGTTTTGCTGTTCCCGCAAACTTCGGAAAA
>CAYGYB010000114.1:2614-5130 GCA_964354015.1 uncultured Candidatus Bathyarchaeia archaeon | reverse complement strand
GATTCCATTTCGAGGATGCCTGTTTGTTTCACGAAAAGTTCCCTAAGCTTGTTTTCAATGTTCTGCTTCAGTCTTGTGCCTAGTGGACCGTAAGTTACGAAGCCGCCTACGCCGCCGTAAATCTCGTACGAATTCCAGAAAAAGCCGCGGCGTTTCGCTAACTCGTTAATTGCAGTGAACTTGTCACATGCTGTTTTTGCACCTTTGGCTGCGTCGCTCAATTCAGGTACCCTTTTTAAGCTTAGAAGCCGCTGACAATTAAAATGTTGCCATAGGGAAACAATTTTTAAAGATGAAAGCTCTGAAGCGAATTGTTAATTTAAGTTTTGAAGAACAGATTAGAAGGACAGCGTGTGGGTTTGATTTAATTTTTCTTTTTTGGCGATTATAGCGGCACTTGAAATAATGATAAAGGCGAGGATGACCGCTATTGTGCTTAATTCAGGTATTGTTGGTGGTTCAGACGGCGAAATAGTTGGCGAAGCAGTGGGTGTTGGATCTGTTGTTGGCGAAGGTGAAGGCGTTGGCGATGATGTTGGTGTCGGAGACGGCGAGGGCTGAATAATTGGTGTACCGATAGCATAAATATTTCCGTCCCATGAACCCACGTAGACGACGCCGCCCACAACCGCTGGACCTGAAGCAATCATGCCACCTGTACTGTAGTTCCAAATTTGAGCGCCATTAGACGCGTTCAAGGCATAAAGTTTGCCCTCGTTAGAGCCCACGTAAACTACTCCGCCTGAAATAGCTGGAGACGACTGCACGCCATAGGCTGTGGTGTAGTTCCAGATTAAATCGCCAGTGGCAGCGTTAAAAGCGTAAAGGTTGCCGTCTCTTGAGCCAATGTAAACAATGCCGTTGGAAACAGCAGGGGATGAGCCGACAAAATCGCCTGTGGTGTAATTCCAGATTTTACGACCTGAGGAGGCATCAAGAGCAAAAACATTTCCGTCAGTGTCGGCTACGTAAACTCTTCCGTCGGCGACAGCAGGGGATGACTGGATTCCCCCATACGGATAGATTGAACTTGAGTTGTAACTCCAAATTACGGTGCCAAGTGCAGCGTTCAAGGCGTAAACGTTGCCGTCAAATGAGCCCACATAAACAACATTACCGACGACGCAGGGAGATGATATAACGTAGCCGCCTGTGGTGAACTTCCAAGCTAAGGTTCCAGTATCGATGTTCAGAGCGTAAAGGCAATGGTCGAATCCGCCTATGTACAAGCGGCCATTGGCGACCGCGAGTGTGGAGTACGTGACGCCCATTCCTGTGGTGTAACTCCAAATTTTAGCGCCCGTGTAAGCGTTTAAGGCGTAAATATCCATGTCTGCGCCTCCGATGTACACAACGCCATCAACAACGGTGGGCGACGAAGTTGTACCACTGTAGCCTGTATTGAAACTCCAGTAGTACTCTCCAGTGTAAGCGTCTAAAGCGTAAACAAAGCCGCCTTCTGAAGCTATGTAAACAATGCCTTCAACGACAGCAGGAGATGAAGCCACAATGTTACTGATGCTGCTGCTTGTCGTGAAACTCCACAGCAGCTTGCAATCAACCGCGGCGCTGTTGTCAGTAGTACCTGTATGCTGTGGGTCATGGTGGAACATCGGCCAAGAAGTTGACGGAGATGCGACAACTAAAAAGACTGCAGAAGCAGAATGCCCTGAACCGTCGTTTACCGAAACCACATGCTTACCTAGATCAGCTGAGGCTGGAACAGTAAAGCTTGCAGAAAAGTGCCCCAGCGAGTCAGCAGTTGAAACACCGCTCAAAGTGATTGCTGCTCCGCCAAAAGTTGCAGTAACCGCTGAGCCAGCTGCAAAGCCAGAGCCCGACACCGTAACCACTGAACCCGCAAGACCGAACAATTGCGAAAGCGAAATTGAAGCGTTAACTGCTTTGCCGAAAGCGTAGATAATGCCATTGCCGCTTTTGACGTAAAGGACACCGTTGACAACGGCAGGTGACGAGTTCACACCAGAATTATCAGTTGCATAGCTCCACAGTTTGGCGCCAGTTGATGCGTTTAAAGCGTAAATGTTTCCGTCGTTGCAGCCAAAATAAACTACGCCGCCGGCAACCGCAGGAGAAGAACGCACCCAGCCCATGTATGGCGTCTGGTAATTCCAGATTTCAGCGCCGGTGCTAGCATTGAGAGCATAAACACCATCGGTAATGGTGCCTACATAAACGATTCCGCCGACAACTGCAGGGCTTGAACTATCGCTGGGTCCAATAGACTGCTGCCACACGAGTTCACCAGTGGAGGCATTTATAGCGTAAAAGAGGTCACCTTCACAGCCTGCATAAACTATGCCGTTGGCGACTGCAGGAGAGTTAAACGTATTGCCGCTTCTCATAAGGTAGCTCCATTTAAGCGTGCCCGTTGATGCATCTAAGGCGTGTACGACGCCAGAGTCGCTGACGTAAACAGTGTCACCCACGACAACTGGAGACCCATCTCCGTTACTGCCAATGTCGTAGCTCCAAATCAACGAGCCAGTTGAAGC
>CAYGYB010000114.1:0-2514 GCA_964354015.1 uncultured Candidatus Bathyarchaeia archaeon | reverse complement strand
GCCAGTTGAAGCATTTAAAGCATAATTAATGCCTTCCCAAACACGTACATACACCACGCCGCCCACAACAGCAGGAGATGCAGTCGTAAGACTCCCCAGCGTACGATTCCAAAGGCAAATGCCGCTCGAAGCATTCAAAGCATAAATGCCCCCATCATCCGAGCCTATGTAAACCACGCCGCCGACCACAGCAGGAGATGAAGTAAACATGCCACCACTGGAGAGCGTATTGAAACTCCATAACAAATCATGCGTTGTTGGCGCTATATTATCAGGCGAACCAGAATGCGCAGCGTCATAATGAAACATCGGCCAATCATTAACAACTGGATCCGCAATCCCGATATTCACAGGGCGCAGTGATCCTGCTACTGCTGAAATTAGGAGCACCGAGACGAACGCCGTTGCGAGCATCCTCTTTTTCAAGGCACGTCCCTGCTCAATAACGCCTTTTTTTGGCGATAAAAGGCTTCTTGTCAGGGTTTCTTGACTAAACAAACCTCAGCTGCCCTTTTTTAGTCAAATTTTCTTGACAAAACGCCCAGTTTCATGGGTCAAGATTTCTTGACAAAATTGCGTGTACTTAATTCTGACAGCAATGAAATTTATCTTAGATAGTTTATGTTTATGCTTGGATTCAAAGCTAACCCCGGTTTTGCGAGCAGTTCAACGAATCTGAAACCCTTCGACGGATGAAACACATTCGAGGAAGCGCAGCTTCTGAGAATCCATGCAGTGTCAAGGCCGATCTCTGTGCCCGCACATGCGAGAACCAGTTTCTCTTCGGGGATGAGCCCTGCGTCAACCGCCATCAGAACGATTTCCATGCACACCAACGTGCCTGTGGAAATCAACTCCAAGGTTTTCGCCATAATGTCAAGAGAGGTGATCTTGTGCAGATGCAGTCGCATCGAGAAACTCGGTCCGAAAAGCGGAATTGTTCCTCGGACAACTTCAACGTTAAGCTCTCTTAACTTGGCTCTGTTCTCTTCGGTCATGCTCATTGGGACTTTTTTCAGTCCTTTCTCGACCCAGTCGTCTCTTTTCTTTCTGAGTTCGGGTATCTCAGCGAACAAATCAGTGTTCATTGCGTCCACTTGCCACCACATGCCTTGCGGACAGGTGACGCAGATCACTTTGCGGTCACTTATTTTTTTGGCTATTTTCACGGCGCTGTTGCCCGTGATAGATGCCACGACGACGCAGTCAACCTTGGATGAAGCCTCCTTGGCGATTGCCACTACTTCATCAGTGTTTACGGGACCTGGTCTTTCGAAAACCTTCATTCGATTTCCACCAACACCTTCAGAATATGCAGTTTAGGAGATAAAAGACTAAGTGTTTCTCCGACAAGAAACGTGTGCTATTCAAGGTTTTGTTCAACAGGCAAATGCTCTTTGACGCGCACGTCCTGCATTTTTCCCTCTTCATCTATTGTGAACTCGAGCAATACGCGGTCGGTTGTGTTGTCTTTGCCGTTGAATTCTGTTTGGCAACGTCCGCACTGGATGTCGGATTCTAATTCGATGAGGAACCATGAAGCGTCAACATGGCAATTGCCACAGTTTGGGCAGCGCACCACAGCCACATCTAACCAAGTGTTCATGTAAACCAGCTCTTCCATGGCATAGAGCAGCGTAGCTTTTTATAAGGCAATCGCAAAATAGAAGCAAACAAAGGTGACGAACGTGTCCAAGGTAAAAGTCGCATTAGTTGGTGTGGGTAATTGTGCTTCAGCTTTTGTGCAGGGCTTACAGTATTATGCTAAGTGCGAAAAAGACTGCGTTGGGCTGCGTAATCCGCAGTTGGCAGGTTTAAGCACGCGCGACATCCAAGTTGTTGCTGCGTTTGATGTTGACCAGCGTAAAGTTGGACGGGATTTGGCTGAAGCCATTTTTGCTGCGCCAAACAATGCGCCGAAAGTTGCCGATGTGCCTTTAACAGGTGTAGTTGTGCAGAAGGGTCCGTTGCTGGATGGCGTGGGTGCAGGTACAAAGAGCGTTGTACACGTAAGCAGTGCGCCTGATGCAGATGTTGCAGGTGTGCTTAGGGAAAGTGGGGCTGAGGTTGTGATTAATTTGTTGCCGAGTGGAGCAACTGAAGCTTCGCGGTGGTACGCGGAGCAAGCTTTAGCCGCAAAATGCGCTTTTGTGAATGCTACGCCGAACTTTGTTGCGAGCGATGCAGCGTGGGCTAAACGTTTCGCTGAGGCTGGGTTGCCTTTGGCGGGCGACGACTTGGTGGATCAAGTGGGCTCAACTGCGCTGCATAAGACGTTGCTGAGGCTGCTTTCGATGAATGGCGTGCGGATTACGGAAACTTACCAGTTGGACGTTGGCGGCGGAACAGAATCACTGGACACGTTGAACCGAACACGTGATGTTAAACGGGCGATTAAGACGCAGTCTGTGGCGGCGTCTTTGCCGTATAAAGCTGAAGTGGTGGCTGGCTCGACGGATTACGTGGATTTCTTGCAGAATAAGCGTGACAGTTACTTCTGGATTAGCGGCGTTT
>CAYGYB010000113.1:0-5143 GCA_964354015.1 uncultured Candidatus Bathyarchaeia archaeon | reverse complement strand
CACTGCAGTTTCAGCAAAGATTCAAGGATAAGTGGGCGGTTGCGTACGCTAAAACCCGCGAGTTATGGAATTATCTCTATAACGCTGTGCTTGTGGAGGAGCGTTACTTGATGGTTCACGGTGGTTTGCCACCAAAACTTAATAGCATAACAGATTTAGCCAGTGCACGCGAGACTCATCCTGAGCAAGATTTCTTGGAGGACTTGCTGTGGAGCGACCCCGATGACACGTTTCAGGATGTTTACCCCTCATTAAGAGGTGCGGGAAAAATTTTTGGCAAAAGCGTCACAGAAAATGTGTTGCGGAAACTGGGCGTGAAAATTTTGGTGAGAGGTCATGAGCCATGCGAAGAAGGCTTCAAGATTAATCATGACGGCAAAGTGTTGACTTTGTTTTCTCGGAAGGGTGCACCATACTTTAACGGGCATGGCGCTTACTTGAATTTGCCGCTTTCCGCGAGATTCGAGAACGCCACGCAGCTTTTGCCGTTTATTCATAAGTTTTAGCTGTCAGTGGCTGTTTGTTTTTGTTTTCTTTTTCTGCTGACTAGTAAAATTGCAGCTATTGCTATTACCGCGGCAGGTACGCTGACTATTGCTATTATTTCAACTATGTTTGTGCCCAGAGGCGTAGCGGATTCAGCGCCCAACATTAAAAGTATTTCGTGGCTGCTGTGCTGGTAACTGAAGGATACCACCCATGATTCCCCTTGCTGTTCAGTGGCATAAGTGGTCTCGTTTCCATCGAGGTAAACTTTAAGGTCTGAAATGTCTGTGATGAGTGATTTTGGAATGCACACGTCGACGTATCCTGTTGTGCCTGAAGGTCCAGATGCGGTGAAGCTTAATTCTTTGCTGACGGAGTTGAAGGTGAATTCTGATATTGTCGAGTTCGAGGTTACCGAGAATTGTTTTTTCTCTTCGTCTGGCGTTGATGCAACGTTGGGCGTTAATGCAAAGTTGACTATTGTGCTTGCTTCTTTGATTGTTGAGTTTCCTTCCCATGTGGCTTTAACGAGGTAGTTTCCTGATACTGGTGACATCCATACTGCTAAGAATGTGCCGTCGGAGCCTGTATTTACGAGAGTAAGGTTTTCCCAGGAGCTGCCTCCGGTGACGCTGTATGAAATTAGGATTGGTGCTCCTGCGATTGCAGTTCCGTTAAGTGATAAGTTACCTGTGATTTCAACTTTGAAGCCGCTGGAGGTGGTGGTGCTTCTGCAGGAGGCATCAATTGTTGATGTTGCTTTTGGAGTTGGAGTCGGTGTAGGAGCAGGTGTAGGTGTGGGCGCTGGCGTGGGAGTTGGGGTGGTTGTGGGGGTAGGCGTTGGGGTTGGAGTAGGCGTCGGTGTTGGTGTGGGAGTTGGAGTAGGAGTTGGCGTAGGCGTTGGAGTGGGTGTGGGGGTAGATGATGCTAGAACCTGTATTTTGATTATTACGTTAGTTTCAGAATCCTCAATAGATATGTAATGCTCACCCGCATCAGCCGTCGGAATCGTGACCGCTGTAGCAAAAACACCTAAGGAATTAGCAGCTGACGTGCCAATGATCAATGCATTTTGCCACTGCTCTTTGGTTACGGTGCCCACGACGGCAACGCCGTCCCACCTGACGTAAATGACGCCTGGATGGAACCATTTACCGTTAAGCGTAAGGCTGTCGCCTGCTCTAACACTAACTGTTGAAGCCAAGTTCGTGCCGTTCCCATAAAGTCCGCTGGCAGTTTGGCTTCCGACCCTTGTCAATCCCCTCCAATATTGGTCATAATCTGCATAGCCGTAAATGATGCCTTCATGTTCTGTCCTGAAAGAAATCGAAGTGTACGACTCATAAGAATCACCACTGCTCTGTGCTCTTCTTAGGTCAGGTATTTCGGTTGTGAACGTGATGCTTCCTGCTGCGTCAGCAGTTGTGGTGCCCAAAATATTCCATGAGCCATAAGTTTGGTCCTGATATTCGATACTGATGGGGGCAGATGCTGGATAACCTGAACCAGTAAACTGCACAGTAACTCCGCCTGGTCCTGAGGATGGAGAAATCTGTAGCGTCCCCAGAGACACGTAAATTTTAATCATTACTCTGGTTTCGGAATCTTCAATGGCTAAGTAGTGCTCGCCAGCGCTAGCTGCTGGAATAGTTGCTATTGTTTCGAAATAGCCGGTTGCTTGGTTGGCGATTGCCGTGCCGATAATTTCTGCACTCTGCCATTGGGTGCTCGTCACGGTGCCTACGACGACAGCGCTGTCCCATAGGATATTAACAACGCCTGGGTGGAACCATTTACCCCAAAGCGTAAGGTTGTCGCCTGCTTTTACTCTGACTGTTGATGCTAAGTTTGTGTTGTTTCCATAAAGCCCATTGGCAATTTGGTTTCCGACTCTTCTTAGTCCCCTCGCATATTGATTGTAATCCGCATAACCGTAGGGGGCACCGTTTATTTGTGCTCTGTAAGATACCTGAGTGTATGTTTCATCATAATAATCACCACTGCCTTGTGCTCTTCTTAAGTCAGGTACTTCAGTTGTAAACGTTATGCTTCCTGTTGCGTCAGCAGTTGTGTTGCTCAAAGGATTCCATTGACCAAATGTTGGGTCAAACCATTCAATAGTGACATTTGTCAATGGCGGATAACCTGAACCAGTAAGCGTCACAGTAATTCCACCGGGTCCTGAAGGCGGGGAAATCTGCAAATTTGCAGGAGGAACCCACGGAGTAACCAGTATGTAAGTGTCTGTTACTGCAGCGCCTTCATCGTCGTTGCCGAAAGCTTTGATTGTATAGTTTCCTAAAGCTACGTTCTGGGGAATGCTGCCGTTAATCCAGTTGTATCCGATAACCCAAGTGCCCATGCCATTAGTGTATATGCGCGTAGTCGAATTAATCAAGTCAGAAACCAAGAATGCGTTGGGCCTAATCATTATGTCGCCTGTTGATACCTGTGGATAAGGGTCGTGGCTCATAAGCAACCAGAATTGGCTGCCTGACCATGTTACGTCTCCGAAGTAGAGGTTTACGTTGCCGCCTGCTGGTACTTGTTGGTTTGGAATGCTTTGTGATGTGCTGTTTATTCTAATGATTCCTGTTGAGGATGATACGAAAGAGAAGTATGTTGGTACAAGAATAATCAGCACCATTAACGCTATTGATAAGGCTCTGAGGTTCTTTCTTAGCATTATAAACTCGCCGCTCAGTAATATTGGTGCTGGGTTATTTTAATTCTTCGGAAGTGAATAATAAATGAAGCGTTCTTTGAGCTTCAATTTGCAATGCAGCGTAGGCAATAGCTTGCTTTAATCAATAGTAAATAAGGATAATTGGCTTGTTCGAGTTTCGAATGAGGTATGGCATGTCAAAAGCGGAATGAAAGCTTAAATTTAAACTCCATAAACAAAGATTTACAGAAAGATTTTACCTTGTGAAATCCTAGAATATCGTCAAGTTTCGGTGTCATGGAATGAAACGAGTGTTCACGGTCTCCGCGATTCTCATAATAACAATAGTGTTAGTTGCTGTGTTACTTGCGGATTATAGTTTTTTTGAAAAGGCAGCAACAGTTTACGTTGGGGTAACGTATTGCGGCGACTCTGTTGAAGGGGGAAAATTGTTGATAGACAAGGTTAAGCATTACACGAATCTTTTTGTGTTGCAGTCGAGTTTGCTGCAAAGAGACTTGCCAAGCGTTAATGAATTGGGGGATTACGCGGTTTCTGCAGGATTGTACTTCCTTCCCTATTTTGGTCATTATGTTGCTGCATCATTTTCCGTTTGGCTTGAGACAGCTAAACAGAAGTGGGGAACCCGTTTGCTGGGCGTTTATTATGGCGATGAGCCAGGAGGAAAAATGCTTGATGATTATGTAGAGTTCAAAAACACAACAACAGGCGACTCAATAGAGAAAACTAGGTACGGGGATATTGCCGTGGAAAAATCTGACGGCGTCGTCATTCACTACGAGATTAACGGCATTATTCACCTATTTCTCCCTAATCCGAACAGCACCAACGGAACAGAAACAGGAGTTTATGCAACGTTTTACCCTGACGGCACAATTAAAATAGACGAATCCAACGCTTCAGCAGCAAGTGCACTCTCTAGTTTGCCCAGTTACGCAAACTACGAGGAACTCATGAACTTACGACCATTCAAAGACACAAGTGAAGCCGCCGAAAGATTCACCACACGCGACAAATACAATATTGAATACTTGAGCAATTCAACTACAGTCTTCACTTCTGACTACGCGCTTTACTGGTTTGATTACCTATCAGGCTACGACGTAATACTTGCGCATATGGGCTGGAATAACACGGTAACTCAGCAGATAGCGCTTGTACGCGGAGCAGCAAAACTGCAGAACAAAGACTGGGGCATAGTCATAACGTGGAAATATGATACACCACCATACCTTGACACTGGACCAGAAATACTCACTCAAATGCGCACTGCATACGAATGCGGCGCAAAATACTTCGTCTTATTCAACTACTACGAAACCGGTGGCAACCCTTACGGCACAATGAAAGACGAACACTTCACGGCTTTAGAATCCTTCTGGAAGGACGTAGTCAAAAACCCCAACGTAGTTCACGGCTCAACTAAAGCCGATTCAGTTCTGGTTTTACCCGAAAACTACGGGTGGGGCATGAGATGGGCAGAAGACAAAATTTGGGGAATCTTCAAAGCTGATAACCAAACACGACAACTCTGGGACCTAATGCAATCCACACTTAAAGAACATGACTTAAAAACAGACATCGTGTACGAAGACGCAGATTTCCCGTTGGCGCCAGAATATCAGCACATCTATTACTGGAACCAAAAATAAACAACAAGCACCTGATTCACGCACCAATATAGCCTACACCATCATATTTGGAGCCTAATAGTGGTTCTATGCAGAAACCTATAGAGGGTCTACTTTTCCACGTGGTCCTTTCCATTTATTGGCTCTCTTCAGAAACTCTTCGTAGCCGTGTTGCCTGATGAATTCAAGTTGCTTCTTGTATTGCTTGTATTTCCAGCCGTTCTTGCTCCAAAACTCTTCTAAAATCTTGCAAGGATAATCTGGGCATTCAGTGCAGGTCTCTAATTTCTTTTCCCTGAAGCAGCAGACTTTAATTTCGCATTTAGCCTTGCTTAAGTCT
>CAYGYB010000112.1:0-5154 GCA_964354015.1 uncultured Candidatus Bathyarchaeia archaeon | reverse complement strand
GCCTGAAAGCGTTCGTGCCCGTTTACATTGCGCCAACAGACTACAAAGAAGGCGTAGTGTACACGAAGCTGCCGAACGGCAAAGAAATGAAGCTGCGCGTCAGAAAAGAAGAAGTGGAGCAAGCCCGAAAACTCCAGCGCATGGAAGACGTGTTTGTTCTCGAAAACCCGCAGAAAATCAACGCAGTCTTCAAAAAATGGTTTAAGCAAAGCGCATAACAGCTTTTCATAGTCCTTCAAAGTAAACACAAGTGCGTCAGGTTATATGAGCGAGGCGAGAAGCCCGCCAGCCAAGCCTAAGAATACTGGGATAGGCAAACCTGGGAAAATTCCCTTCTTTTCCAGCATCAAAAACGTGAGAAACACTCCAGCCAAAATGCCAACGAACGAAATGACGTAGGAGACCACGCCGAAGTTGAAGAGCATGATGCCGCTAAGCATGGAGTAGAACACTAAGTCGCCGAGTCCCATCTGAATATCCTTAAAAGAAAAACTTAAACCCTTAAGCTGGTCAAGCCCAGAGTGAGCTATTTTACCCACAGGTCCCTTGTAGACCGCAAACACGTCGTAAACTGCCAAGAAACACAGAATCAACAATGAGCTTAACAGCGGGATGGAAGCTCCGAAGAACACGCCAAGTGCACCGCCCAAACAGACTACCACCGCGTTGCGGATTTTGCTGCCTAAACGGAAAATGGCAACGTCAACAACCACCGTCACAACTATAGACAGGACAATAACTGGAATCAACGCGTTTGGAAAAGAGGCAAAAAGCACAGAAAAGTAAAACACGGACAGCAACAAAGAAGCAGCGGTTA
Organism: uncultured Candidatus Bathyarchaeia archaeon; assembly: GCA_964354015.1. Classification (GTDB taxonomy): domain Archaea; phylum Thermoproteota; class Bathyarchaeia; order Bathyarchaeales; family Bathycorpusculaceae; genus JAOZHU01. The sequence continues at coordinate 4,337 of CAYGYB010000112.1, read as the reverse complement.
AAGCGAAAACTGTGAGGAAAGTTATCAACTTGCGGCTTTTAAATTTAAGAAGAAGATACAAAACAGTAGCGCCTACAGCAACTATTAGCACAAAATATAGCGCGTTACCAAATGAACTTGAGGTAGTGTCACCTGGAAAAGGCGTAACAGGAATAGACGGCACAGTCTGCGTTAACAGCAAGTAGGCGCAGCCGAACCCAAACAGCATGCTCACTAACACAGGAACCAAATACACGATTTGCGCGTTAAATTTTCCAGTCAAAGCGCTACCCCAAATTGTTAATGCTCAAAGTAGCCTGCAAGTAACAGTTGTCACAGAATAAGCTTTGCTTTCTATCCGTGTCAAAGATGGAATTAGAAAAATGCATAACGCATGAAGAACGCTGACAGTGCTTCAAACCTAGCGTGTGCCCTAACTCGTGAACAGCCTCTTTCAACGCTCTCGCCGCAAAAAGTTCCATGTTGGCGGCGTCACCGTAGAACTCAGGTTTAAGCCGCCGCAGAGAAATCAAAGCGGCTTTCCCAGGGCAGGCAGCCTCACCAAACACAAAATTCAATTCCGAAACAAAAATGTCCGCGTCTACAACGCCTAAAACGCTGCGTAAACTTTTCCTTCTAGCAGCATAAGCTTGAATTTTGCCCAAGATGACGTCAGAGCGATACTGCTTGCGTCTTTTATCGAAAGCTTTCTCCGGCAGAGGCAACCGCGCATCAACAACCACGCACGTTACATCTGGGAAAACCTTCACCAGCTTTCCCTGAAGCCTAAGCAGTATATCAGCGTCTACTTGCCCAATGGGTAGGATTCCGATTTTTGCAGCCAAGCTCAAACCTCAAATGTGTCTCCAGTCCGCGGGGCAACAGCGTCCAAACCGAGTTCAGATTTAGCCCAATTTGCAAGGAGCTCACAGTTGCCTTCGGCGCCATGCACAACGTAAACTTTAGGCTTTCCGCCTAGTTTCCGCAAAGCCTCTTTAAGCTGGCTTGCTCCGCAATGTGAAGAAAAATCAAAATGTTCAACACGCGATTTGACTTTGCGCACTTTCCCATCAATCGTGCATATGCCTTTTTCCAGCAACTCTTTTCCCGGAGTTCCCGGAATCTGGTAACTCACAAGGAAAATGCCGTTGCTGACTTTTTTCCCGAGTTTCGACGCGTAAAAAGCAGCTGGACCACCCTTCAGCATTCCAGCGGGCGAAACGATTACGCTGGGCGCCTTAAGCGCTTTGCGGCGGTCTCTCCAACCTTCAACCCACTCAGCCGAGTGTACGGCGTCAACGAATAACTGTGGGTCTCTCAGAAACTCTTTGTAATTCATCATTATCCTGCTGACTTCACGAGCCATCCCATCCAAAATAATAGGGTACTCAAAGTGATGCGCAGCTAGTACGCAAGTGATTTCTTGGGCGCGTCCAACTCCGAAGGCGGGCACGAGAACGCTTCCTCCGTCCTCCACCACTTCGGTAACGGCTTCCACGAAGCGCTTTTCAAGTTTCAACCGCTCGGTGTGGTCTTCATTGGCGTAAGTGCTTTCTATGATAACCGCGTCTAAGTCGCCGTAGTCCATGGTGGCGCCCGTCAAAAGTTTGCTATCATCAGTGTTGAAGTCGCCCGTGTATAGTAGCCGTTTTCCTCCGGTTTCGATTAGTGCGTGGGCGCTTCCTGGCGTGTGCCCAGCGTTTAAAAGTTGAATTTGCATGTCGCCTACTTTTTCTTTAACGCCGTAATCCAGATGCTTGTTGCTGCGCATCATGGTTTTTAATTCTAGGTATTCAAAGGGCAGGTAGTAGCTGGATAGGTGGATGAAGTCTTGGATTAGCAACTGCGTTAATTCTAAGTTCAGCTTGTTCGTGTATAAGGGTCGTTTTTGGTCAATGTAAAAGATTGGAAGTGCGCCTGAATGGTCTAGGTGGCTGTGAGATAATATTAACTCGTCCAGTTCTTTCGGGGGCACATGCATGGTAAGGCCGGGTTCGCGGTCAAGCATGACGCCGTAATCTAGCAGAACCTGAGTTTTTTCAGATTTAACTGCTATTCCTATTCTGCCGACCTCGCGGGCTCCACCTAAAAACTTAACCTGCAATCAGACCAATCCTTTTCGTTACAGCTAACCCGATAATCATGACCGATGCCCTTTTAAAAACGTATTGACTTCCTTGGCGGCGGCACCGTAACCAAGCCTTTTTTCACAGCTTTCAAAATCTCATCAACATCTAAAGACGCTTGGATTTCCGTGTAGACCGTGCACAGCTCTGCAGGCTGATGTGCGTCGCTGCCTGCTACACCAGGCAACCCCATCAGCTTGGCTAAGTCGTGGGCTAACTTGTTGGCTGAAGGCGATGAGCAGCCGTTCAGAACTTCGACGGCGTCAAACTTGTAGTTCCTCGCTAAGTCGCCCATGCCGTATTCCCTGTACGGGTGCGCAACTACGGAGACGCAGTCTGTGTCTCTGGCGAAGTCAACTATGCTGGCTGCTGTCCACGGTTGCGGCGGCATTTCTTCAGCGCCTAAAACTACGATGTCGCCGTTTGGTGTGCTTATCTCCACGCCGGGGATTATCAGGATGTCAGGGTACGCAGCGGCTAACTGACGTATTGCGCTGCATCCGCTTATGGTGTCGTGGTCTGTTACAGCTGCGACTTTGATGAAATCATGTGCGACCAGCTGCTCCACGAGCGTTTTAGGCTGGATTGATGAATCAGAAGAATACGTGGTGTGAAGATGCAAGTCAGCTCGAATCACGGTTATTCGCTCAGGTTTTTCTTCAGAATCATCTCTAGGCGGGTTAAAATGTTTTTGGTTCCTTCCGCCTTGACGTCTACGTGCTCGAAGCGTGTGCCCTTTTTCTGGCAGGCTTTGCTGCATGCTTTCTTGACACTGTTGCCCCAGTGCTGTGAGTCGTGAAGCAACACGACAGCGGCGTAGTGCGTGCGTTGGATGTAGTCTGCCACTTGCGCTGCCACATAGTCAATGGTTTCTTTGTCCAGCGGAAGCGCTGTTTCATGCTGGGAAAGCGGGTAAACCTCATCCAGCTCCAGCGGAGTCACGCCGAATGGCGCGGCGTAGAAGCAAACATGCACGTTGGCGGCGACGGCTTTGCTGATTTTCTTGAATTCATGTGCTTTGTGAAACGGTTTCGTGCGCGTTTGGGGCATGAGCAGGAGAATTTTTGCGTCTGCGGGCGGGCAATAACGCGCTATAAGCTGATGTCTGTAGTGGGTGACTTCGGGTCTTGCAAGTCCAACGGAAGTGAAGAAGAAGAGTCCACTTCGTTTGGTTGTTGGGCTGTGTTTTTCGATGAAGTCGCGGTAGGCGTTTAGCTTTTTTGTGGCTGTTAACAGTGCTGGATGCGCATGCGCGCGCATTTCCACGTGTTCCCAGAGTCTGCCGTCTCTGATGGCTTGTTTTATGCGGTTTAGTTCGGCTTTGCAGACGTGGAGGTTATGTTCAGCTAGGAATGTTTCGCGTTCTTTAGCTGTTTTAGCCATCACGTCTTGCGGCGTCTGTTTCGCGCATCGTGGGCATTGGCAGGGGAAATAGTCCATTTCGCTCAGGCGCCATGTGCCGTTTTCGGTCATGTAGCGGTTTTCTCGGGCGTAAAGCGCGTAGGCGGCTGAATCAAAGAAGTCGCAGCCTAAAGCCACTGCCAAAGCGAACATCATTGGGTGTCCTGCGCCGAAGAGATGCAGAGGTCTTTCAAAGGGCAAATTCATTTTGGCGGTCATTATCATGTCAACCAGCACGTCGAATCGGTAGTTTTCCATGACTTCTGTTGGGCTGCCTAAAGCGTGGATTTGGAAGGGCAGTTTTCCCATGGCGACGGCGGATTTTGCCACGAGGTCTAAGTGTCGTCCGCCTTGAACTGGTCCAACCCAGAGGATGTCGTCGCGGGTTTTGGTTTGGAAAAAGGCTTTAGCGCGCCGTAGGGTTTCGGTTACTGTTTTTGATGCGTTTTCTTTTGTGACTTTCCAGCCTGTGGGGATGTCGAGTATCGTGGCGATGTCGCTGCCTATGCTTTCTTGGTACGCTACGATTTCCGCTTGGCTAACGTCCACTTCGCCGTAAACGAGGATTTGGTATGCGCCTGAATCAGTCATCACAGCGCCGTCGAAGTCTAAGAACTTGTGCAAGCCCTGCTGTATGGGCGTGTTTTGGAAGCGTTTTTTGAGGATGTACGCGTTGGTTATTATGGCTTCGAAGCCAAAATCTTCCTTAAGCCTTCTAGGCGGTACGGGTTGGATGTTGGGGTTTATGACTGGGAACAGGAGCGGAGTTTTCACTGTGCCGCTCTTGGTTTTGAGCCTGCGGATGCTAGCGAGCAAATCTTTTTCTTTAGT
>CAYGYB010000111.1:0-5177 GCA_964354015.1 uncultured Candidatus Bathyarchaeia archaeon | reverse complement strand
TAGTCAGCACAGGCGGAGAAGCCACAATGAGCGCTATAAGAGCAGCACGAGGATACACAGCAAGAAAAAAAATCATAAAGTTTGAAGGCTGTTATCACGGAGCGCATGATTACGTGTTAGTGAAAGCAGGTTCAGGAGCAACAACCTTCGGAATGCCTGATTCCCTTGGAATTCCAGAAGAAACAACCCGAAATACCATTGTAGTACCTTTTAATGACGCTGAGAAATTTGAAGAGATTGTTAAAGAAAATAAAGATGACTTGGCTGCCGTTATTGTTGAGCCGGTTATTGGGAACATAGGTGTAGTCTTGCCGAAAGAAGGCTTTTTAGAAACGCTTAGAGAACTAACAGAAAATTATGGAATAGTTTTAATCTTTGATGAAGTAATAACCGGATTTAGATTAGCGCTTGGAGGAGCGCAAGAATACTATGGCATAACGCCTGACATGACAACGCTGGGGAAAATATTGGGCGGCGGTTTTCCCATGGCAGCTTATGTAGGCAAAGAAGAAATTATGAAAACGGTCGCACCATCAGGCAAAGTCTATCAAGCTGGAACTTACAGCGGCAACCCCATAAGCGTCATTGCAGGGCTGGCCACTCTGCGGTTTTTGCGAGACAGAGCAAGCGAATTCTATGCTGACCTGGAAAGCAAATGCGAAGCAATAGTTAAACCTTTAGAACACTTGATACGCGAATCTGCCTTGAAAATGCAGGTTCGCCATATAGCTTCGATGTTCCAAGTTTTCTTCACGCCGACTCCGGTTTGTGATTATAGGACGGTTAAGACAGCTGACGCCGCGAGATTCTTCGCGTATCATGCTGCTTTGTTGAAGGAGGGCGTGTTTATTCCGCCGTCGCAGTTTGAGACCTGCTTCCTGTCGACCGAGCATTCTGCGGAGGATTTGAAGCGAACGGTTGAAGTGCTTTCTGCGGCGCTTCTTGGAGTTAAATGATTTAAGCCTCGCCGCAGCTCAATGGTTACATTGTTTGGAGCGTTTGAAAGATGAGTGGGCAAATTAGACAGATACCTCTTGCTAAGCCTGTTTTCGATGAGGAGATGGAAGCTGCAGCTTTGAATGCGTTGCGTAACGAGCGCTTCGTCCTGGGTGAGTCCGTGTGCAAGTTCGAGGAGGAGTTTGCCCGCTACGTCGGCACGAAATACGCGGTTTCGACGAGTTCGGGCACGAACGCGCTGCAGATTGCGCTGTTGGCGCTAGGTGTAAGGGGTGAGGTGGTGACGTCCGCTTTTTCGTTTGTGGCGTCGGCGAACGCTGTGCTGCATGCGGGTGCTACGCCTGTTTTTGCGGATATTGATGCGGGAACTTTTAATGTTGACCCTGGGAGGATGAGGCAGCGAGTTACCAAGCATACAGGGGCTTTGTTGCCTGTTCATTTGTATGGTTACCCGTGTGCGATGGATGAGATTAGGGATTTGGCTGAGGAGCGTGGATTGCGGGTGGTCGAGGATGCTTGTCAGGCTCACGGTGCAGAGTATGTTGGGCGGCGGGCCGGTGCAATTGGGGATGTTGGTTGTTTCTCGTTCTATCCGTCGAAGAATATGACGGTGTGCGGTGATGGTGGCATGATTACGACGAACAACGAGGACGTTGCGAAGTTGGCTGCTAAGCTGCGTGATTGCGGTCGGAAGTCTCAGTATGAGCATGATGTGGTTGGTTATACCTCGCGTTTGAATACGGTGAATGCTGCGGTTGGGCTTGTTCAGCTTCAGCGTTTGGATGAGTGGAATAAGCGGCGTTTGGAGGTCGCGGGTTGGTATGATAAGTTGCTTGGGAATGTGGAAGGTGTTGTTTGTCCTCCGCGTGGCAGCGGCGAGGTGAAGCCTGTTTATCATCTCTACGTGATTCGCGCTAAACGGCGGGCTGAGTTGCGTGAACATCTGAAGGCGAAAGGTGTTGCAACAGGCGTTCATTATCCGTTGCCTATTCCGTTGCAGCCTATTTACCAGCAGATGTGCCATTTCAAAAGTGGCGATTACCCAGTGAGTGAGCAGGCTTCTCGCGACTGTTTGAGCTTACCTATGAGTCCGTTTCTGAGCGAGGAAGACGTTGGATATGTCTGCGGGCACATTCGCGAATTCTATTGTGTTTAGATCTTTTCGATGTGCTTTCGGTCCTGAGCTCTGAGTCGTGGTTGGGAACTGGATGAGTAAGGCTGCTGATTTGGCCAAGACTTCTGTGAAGGGCAGCTTCCATTACATGTGGGGGCTGGTAGTTTCGACTGTGATTCAGGCTGCTGGCACGATTTACATGGCTAGTTTGTTGTCGCCGGATGAGATGGGGTTTTACATGCTTGCGCTTGCAGCTCCTACTTTGATTGGTTTGTTTAGGGATTGGGGTGTTAATTCTGCGCTGGTGAGGTATACGGCGCAGTATAATTCTGAGGGCCAGCTTGTTCGGGCGAGGAGGATTTTGCGTACAAGTTTAATTTTTGAGATTGTGGTCGGTTTTGTCCTCACGGTTGTTTCTGTTTTATTGTCTTCAGTTTTTGCGGGCTGGTATCATGCTCCGTCGATTGCGCCTTTGATTGAGGTGGCATCTTTGATGATTCTGATAAATGCTTTCTTACAGGTTGTGGGATCGGCTTTTACGGGTTTTGAGCGGATGGAGCTAAACAATGTGGCGCTGATTTTGCAGGCTGTGGTGAAGGTTGTTTTGGTTTCGGCTCTTGTGATTTTGGGGTTTGGGGTTTATGGCGCGATTTTTGGCTATGTTGTTTCTTTTCTTATCGCCGGGGTCGCTGGGACTCTGCTTTTGTGGCGCTTTTGTAGGGGCTTCAAAGATTCGTGTTCGCAATCTTTGAGTTTTCCGCGGGAAACCGCGGCGAGTGGAGGAGCAGTGGGTCTTGGGGCTTTGGTAAAATATGGTTTACCTTTGTCTATTGCAGCGATAATTGCGAGTTTGCAGGCTCAGTTCTACACGGTTTTAATGGGTGTATATGCACCTGCTGATGCCGTGGGTAATTATGCTATTGCTTCGACCTTTTTGGTGTTGATTTCGTTTTTTTCGACGCCAATTTCGACCATGCTTTTTCCTGCTTTCTCCAAGCTTGACGTCCACAGGGATTATGAGGCTTTGAAGAGTGCTTTCCAGTTTTCTGTGAAGTATGCTTCGCTTCTGGTTATTCCGGTTGCTATGATTGTTATGTCTCTTTCTGAACCGGCTGTCGCTACGTTGTTTGGAAATAAGTATGGTAGTGCGCCTTTCTTTCTTTCGTTGCTTGCCATTAGTTATCTTTTTTGTGCTTTCGGAAGTCTGAGCTTGAGTAACTTGATTAGCAGTCAGGGTGATACTCGATTTAACTTGTATTTGGCTGCTCTTGCTGCTGTGATTGGTTTTCCGCTCAGTGTGGTGCTGGCACAGCAGTTCGGAGTTGTTGGCGTTATTGTCGCCTTGGTAGTTGCGGGGTTGCCTGGTTTGGCGATAGGGTTGTTATGGGTGAGAAAGCGCTATGGATTATCCGCAGACTTCGGTCCATCAGTTAAAATTCTGTTAGTCTCGGGTTTGTCTGGAATTGTTGCCTTCGGCGTTCAAAGACAACTCGGTTTGGCTAATATCTTAAACCTTGCAACAGGTTTGGCTGCGTTTTTAGCTGTGTTTTTCCCTGGAATAGTGGTTGTTGGTGCCATCAACAAGTTTGACATTGAGAATTTGAGGGCGATGACGAAGCCCCTAGGGCCTGTTAGTCGTTTGTCCAATATAGCCTTAGCGCTAATTGAAAAGTTGCTCTGGTTAGTGAATAGAGTTGGGAGGGAAAAGAGCGTTTCCCTATCTTAGCACGCGCGCTAATTGCCACCTTGTTTGATTACAAATCTTAAGGAAAGAAGAAACATGACTAAACAACTATGCAGTAGCGCTACTTGCGCTTCAATAGAGAATTTGAAAAGGCTGCAGTTAAGACTTTTGCGGAAGCAATTGAGGAGAGTCTGCGAGAGGAGTCGTTATTACCGCTTAAAATTTGAGCGAGCGGGAATACGACCATCTGACATAGAGAGTTTGCGGGACATAACTAAAGTTCCTTTAATCACCAGAGAAGAGTTGGAGCAAAACTTTAGCGACATCTTAGCAGTGCCGTACTCTGAAATTGCGACAATAAGACTGTCAAGCGGAACAACTGGGCATCCGCTGAGAATTGCGCACACCCGAAAAGATATTGACATGATTGCTGACGCATCTGCTCAAAGACTTCTTTATCATGGAGCAACAAGAAAAGACATTGTTCAAATTACTTCTGCCTACGGCTTGTGGCAGGGCGCTTGGTCAATGCATTGGGGTGCCGAAAGGGTTGGTATGTTCATAATTCCCGTCGGACCCGCTGACTCGGAGCGTCAAATCCTCTTAATCAAACAATTCGGGACCACTATTCTTTATGCAGCAACAAATTATCATTTCAGAATATTGGAAGTGGCCAAAGCTCTTGGAGAAAACCTGAAAAACTATAACTTGAAAACCGCTTTTTGTGTTGCGGAGAAACCCACTGTAAGTCAGGTTGAAACCCTCAAAAGGGAATGTGGATATGAAAAGGTCATTAGCGACTATGGCGCGACAGAGTTTCCAGGATTTTCTGTCAATTGCAGGAAGAACCCGAACGTTCATCACGTTTGGGGGAACTATTACTTAGTCGAGGTTGTGGATCCGGAAACTCATGAACCTGTTGATGTAGGCGAAAGAGGCGAGCTGGTAATTACCAGTCTGCAAAGAGAAGCTTTCCCATTGATAAGATATTTGTCCCGTGACATAACAACCTACTTTGGGTTTACAGAATGCGCTTGCGGTATGTGTCATCCGAAAATCAGCGCTGACATAGATAGGGAAGACTACATGACAAAAATCCGAGGCGTAACCGTTTTTCCAAGTCACGTTGAATTCCTACTTGGCAAATTCCATGAACTCACTGGCAAATGTCAAATAATCGTTGATAAGCGTACGCCAAAACATGAGACCTTGCTTAGAGCAGAAACTACCGGTGTGCTGTCGCAGTCTGCTGAGATATCGCTTAAAAAAGAAATTATCGATAATGTTAAGAATCGCGTTGGTATAACTTTCAATAAAGTGGTCTTTGTTCCTGCAGGTCAATTTGAAGGTAAATACCATAAAGTAATCGTTGAAACGTAAACCAAACTCCCGTTCATTGTTCTGCGAGGTACGCTTCTTCTT
>CAYGYB010000110.1:0-5201 GCA_964354015.1 uncultured Candidatus Bathyarchaeia archaeon | reverse complement strand
CATCGTAGCATCCTTAGTGGAGTATTCTTTGATGCGTCTTATGCGCACTTCAAACGTTGCACCTTCGCCTAGAATAGTCTTAAAATCTACGGAATTGACAGCCTCTGCAATTGCATCGTTGTCTGCAGGGCAGGTGAACAGTTCCAGCGCGCAAACTCGCGTGTACGCTGACCTGCGATGCACCTGCGTGACGCTTTCAACATCTGCTTCTAAACGGGCGGTTTGGTCAAGCTTCTCAGTTACAGTGTAAGCGTATCCTTCAGCTTCCAAAATAGCTTTCAGCTCAGCGAATGAGAGAGATTCAAATTCGCCGCTGAGGAGAAAAAAGAGTTTAGCCACTTCTAAGCGCCTTTAATTCCTTGCTTATCAACGGTGCCAACGAAACCTTGCTCACGCTGCTGGGAACGCTGTCGGTGCCCACGATTTCCTCCACTCCAGCGTCGAGAATCCGCTTTTCCGCATCACCAACCAGCAAGGCATGCACGCATGCACTGAAAACGCGCGCTGCGCCTAGTTCACGGAGAATCCGTGCTGCACCCACAATGGTCCCGCCCGTGCTAATAATATCATCAAAAATGATAACTGTTTTGCCTTTCACGTTCAAGCCCTTGCCAGTTTGAGTCGCCTGCCCCGTGTAGCGGTCACGCTGCTTATCCAAATGCCCACATTCTCCACCTAAAACCTTCTGCGCTTGCTGGGCAATATGCAAAGCGCCTTTATCAGGCGACAACGCAAACGCTTTCCGCACGCCTTTCTTAACAAAATACTCAGCTATCAACGGAATTGCGCTGAGGCTTCGCGCTGGAAACGGAAACTTCGACAAAGCATTCTCCTGATGCACATTAACCGTTAATAACTCGTTTACTCCAGCAGCGGCAAGCATGTTGACAACAGTTTCGACACTGATGTTTTCGCCCTGCAAAAACATTTTGTCTTGACGCGCATACGCCAAATAAGGCACAACCGCGGTTATTTTTCGCGCGCCGTTTCTTCTGGCAGCATCAGCCAAAAAAGCCAACTGCAAAAGCTTACTATCCTGCGGAGCACTTGTAGTCTGCACTATCACCACATGCTCATCTTGAACCGAACTCTCTAAACGAACGTACACTTCACCATCTGGAAACGTCTTGTGCGCAACAGGCACCTTTTCCATGCCCGTTAATTCGGCTATTTTTTCGCCTAACTCCTTGCTGGCAGGACCGAGAACAATTTTCATTTCTGCATTCACACTCTTTCTATAGAATGCGTTCTGTCAGGTTTTTAGCTTTGCGCTCTTTTATATCGCTGTATATTCAATAATTATTTAATAATCGTAAGTCTTAATACATTGGGAATCTAGAATATGAATAGCCTATTCTAAGTCTGGTAATAATATGGAAAAGCGCAGTGTTGAAACTGAACGAATCGAAATAGAAGCTGTCCCGAGCCAGCCTCAGGAAGCACCGCGCGCAGACGCTCGAATCAGCAAAGAAGAAATTATTCTTTTACTAAAAAAGCACGGCGTTACGGAAACAAAAATTGTGGAAAATCCCGAAATCAGAGCAGAAGACGTAATCCCAACGCTACGGAGGGCAAAAGTCAAAGTGCCTGAGCGCTTCTTCGAGGATCTTGCAGTTGTTTTCGGTCTATCCTTTATGGCGCCAACTCAAATCGAAAAGTTATGCGACAGCGAACACGCATGCCGATTTCTAACTGCCCTACCTTATCGCGTTATAGAAGATTACCTTATTATCCCCTTGGACATCACCAAAACAACGGCAAAAATGGCCTTGGCGAATCCATTGAACCGTAAAGCCTTGCTGGTTATGCAGAGTTTGCTCTGTGAGCGGCAAATTACATGGGTTGTTGCTTCTTTGGATTCAGTTGAAAGGGCTAAAGAAAAAGTTTACAGTGAAATTCATAAGAAAACTGCTCTGCTTGATTTATACTACAGAAATCCTGATGAATCGGCGCACAAAGTTCTTTCTATGGGTCAACAAATCTTTATTTTCTGCATAATTGAAGCGTTCCTAGTTGCGATCGTAGTCAGTTCTGTGATAACTTTCGCCATTCTCTTTGCAGTAATAAACGTGGCTTACTTCCTTATCACTCCTTTGAAGATTTACATTGCGGCAAGAGGCTTTCAAGGACCGCGAAACATAGCTTATCTTACGCATAAGCAGCTTAGCGAAGTGAAAAATGAGGAACTGCCCGTCTACACGGTTCTTGTGCCAGTGTACCATGAAGCCGCAGTTTTGCCTCATGTAATGCGAAATCTGTACCGAATGGATTATCCCAAAGACAAGCTTGACGTGAAAATTTTGATGGAAGAAAAGGACGAGGAAACGCTTGGCGAAGCAAAAAAGTTGGGGCTATTTGGAGAACCGACAAAGCGTGTGGAGGACATACCTGCTGAGGACTATAGGGAGTTTCTGAAGGTCTTTGAGCCTATGGTCATACCCGTAGCTGACATCACGACGAAACCAAGAGCCTGCAACTATGGCCTGCTGAGGGCTAAAGGCAAATACTGCGTCATATTCGATGCAGAGGATAACCCTGACGAAGACCAGCTGAAAAAAGCAGCAGTAGCCTTTTCCAATTTGCCAGAAGACGTTGTTTGTCTCCAGTCAAAGCTAAACTTTTACAATGCCAAAGAGAACTTGTTGTCAGGCTGGTTTTCAATAGAGTATTCCTACTGGTACGATTATTACTTGCAAGGTCTTGACAGAGTCGATGTGCCCATACCTTTAGGCGGCACAAGCAACCACTTCAGAGTTAACCAGTTACGAGACCTTGGCGGCTGGGACCCTTACAACGTGACTGAAGACGCTGACATTGGAATCAGGCTTTCTAGAAGAAAATTGCGAACTGCAATGTTGGACTGCTACACGTATGAAGAAGCCACCATTAAACTCGGCAGTTGGATTCGCCAGAGGTCACGATGGTACAAAGGTCACACGCAAACTTACTTGGTTCACATGAGACACCCAATAAAGCTTCTTCAAGACCTTGGCTGGCGAAAGTTCCTCCTGTTTCAGTTCACGTTTGGCGGCGGAATCTACATGCCCATAATCAACCCGTTCCTTTGGATTATAACTGCAGTAAGCCTTTTTGCGCCATGGGCTTTCAGCAGTCTCTTCCTTCTTCCAATAGAGTCTATATGCGTATTCAATCTGATAGTCGGCAACCTATCCTTCCTGCTCTTGTACCTTTGGGCATGCTTAAAACAGAGACGCTACCATTTCGTTCCTTTAGCATTAACTATGCCGCTGTATTGGCTGCTGATAAGTGCAGCAGCTTGGCGTGGTCTATGGCAGCTAATGACGCGACCTTTTTATTGGGAAAAGACGCTGCACGGTGTTTCCAAAGGCTTAAAATGAACAGGCGTTAATTAGACTGAGATTTCTTCCATTAATCCCGCCGCGGGGTATGCGAAGACATGTGTTTTTTCTGATTCAAAAGTCAGAGTAACCTCTGCTCCAATGTTAATCCACGCTTCTGCTAATGAAGGCTTAATAACCACAACGGAATCTTGGCTTTCAAGCCTAATCACGTATCTTATGAAAGTTCCTTCAAAAGTAACCTTCTCTATCTTGCCTCTGAGAGCGTTTTTGCCCTTGTGCGCTCCCAGTTCCACGGCGAAGATTTCAGGTCTTATAGCCAAAACAACTCTTTCGCCTTTTCCCACACCATCACCGACTGCATTAACTTTAACGCCGCCGCGCAGTTCGATTTTTAAATCCCCATTGTTAGAGTCAGCAACCGCGCCTTCTAGAAAGTTGGATTCACCGATGAAATGGGCGACAAACAAACTGTTTGGGTGCATGTAAAGCTCTTGCGGAGCTCCCACCTGCACAATTTTTCCCTTTTTCATCACAGCTATTCTATCCGAAATCGACATAGCTTCAGCCTGATCGTGAGTAACGTGAATAGCGGTTAAATTCAAGTCCTTAGCCATTTTTCTCATTTCGTATCTTATTTCGTTTCGCACTTTGGCGTCCAATTGTCCCAACGGTTCGTCTAAAAGCAGCGTTTTGGCACCTGCTGCCAGCGCCCGTGCTACTGCTATCCGCTGCATCATGCCACCGCTTAACTCGTTAGGATAAGCGTCCAAGCGATCATGAAGCTTAACCAGCTCAAGCACTTCATCGCCTATGGTTTCCGCCTTTTTCAAGTCAAAGTTCTTAACTCTGGGACCGTAAAGCACGTTTTCCCAAGCGGTCATGTGTGGAAACAACGCGAAGGTTTGAAAAACGAAGCCGATGTCGCGGTCTTCAGGTGGAACGTTGTCCACGCGTTTTTCGCCGATGTAGATTTCGCCGTTGTCTGGTTCGATCAATCCTGCGATTAGTCTCAGCAGCGTTGTTTTTCCGCATCCGCTGGGTCCCAGCAGAGCGAAGTACTCTTGGTCATGTATGTGCAGGTTTATGTTGTCTAAAGCCGTGATTTCTCCGAATTTCTTCGTTAAGTTGACTACGCGGACATCAGGCATTGCTCAGCTTCCCTTTTTTCGGTTTATAGTTATAATATTGCAGGTTATTAAGTGCCATGTTAATATCTTCCTTTTCCTCTTGTCACAAGTCTCAGCGCGAATAGAATCAGGAACGACAGCAGTACGAGCAGACCGCAACCTAATCCGATTTCTAGCGAAGTGGCAGGAACAGTGCCTTTTACCCACTCAACTATTACCACTGGAGCAGTGCGCAGGCTTGTCACAACAGCCACTGTTGCGCCTGTTTCGCTTACGCTTCTCGTGAAAACCATGATTGCGCCTGAGAGAATTGAGTATTTGGTCAGCGGCATGATTATTGTTGAAAACACGCTGAACGGTTTTGCCCCCAAAGTCCTTGCGGCTTCCTCCACATCCATGCTTATCCTTTCAAACGCCGCCGCCATCGACTTCACAATATACGGGTAAGTAATCGCCAAATGCGCGAAGATTAACAGCAGCATTTCAGGCATGAACGGGAAGCTTTCTTTCCAAAAGAACTTTAGCGAAACGCCTAAAGCGATTGATGGCACAATCAACGGGATGTTAACAAGAATATCCAGCAGTGCTGAAAGAGGCTTTCCAAGCTTTTTACGCGCGATTAATATTGCCATGGGCAATCCGATAATGAAGCCGAGCACGGTTACGATTGCTCCAAGACCGTATGAAACGACCAAGCTTTGCCAGTAATCGCTCCACACGCCCGAACCTGAGAATGCATCGGGCAGAGTTT
>CAYGYB010000109.1:0-5238 GCA_964354015.1 uncultured Candidatus Bathyarchaeia archaeon | reverse complement strand
TTCCTGATTCCTTAGAAAACATGAAACTTCGCTTTTCAGAAGCCGTGGAAAAAGCAGGCAGAAAAGTAGACAAGTTCCTTTTTGCTAAAACTATCCGTGAAACTGCACCCTACGAGTGGCAAGTAGTTCTAGACGCTAAAATCCTTTAAAAGCGCACGGTTAACGTGATTTTCACTTTTTGTCTGGGGTTCTTCAGTTTTTCCACAAGCTCTCTGGACAGGTCGACTGCGGCTTTGTCTGCGCAAACAGCCAAGGTTCTGCTGCAAACGTAATCGCTTTTCCGCACAATCGCATCCGTGGGATGGGCTAAGCTTAATTGCTGCGCGCCATACGCTTGAACCTGCGCCGAGATTCCGCCAGCCTCAATCCGAATTGTTAGTTTTGCGTTTGGCTTCCGCAAACCCGCCCTAAATTCAACACTTAAATCGGCTAAAGCTTTGTCCGCAGCTACTGCGATTATGCAATCGCCTTTTTTTGATAAATGCGCATCCTTTGTGAATTCAAGAGTCGCCTTATGCGTGGCTTGGATGTTCATGTGACCGCAGCCAAAAACAACCTCTTCAATCTCAGTTAAGCGCAATGCTACTCTAGAACCTCTACAGAATCTACTTTCCCATCGCCGTCCAAGTCAAAGCCTTGAATGACAACCGCAAAGTCGCCCTTGCCATGGTACTCCTGCAGGGTTTTCTTCCAAAAATTAGCCAAAGCTAAAACGCACGCTTTCGTTCCGACACCCTTGTTTCCCGCCAAAACAATAATGCGCTTAGTGGCGTCCCATGGATTCGCGATTTTCGCGATCAGCCCCGCAGCATCAGCGGTGTAAACGCGCATGGTCTTTCTGGACACCATACCGCCCAGTAAAAAGCCTTCACTTGAAGATTGCATGTTAAACCTGACAGGCAAATACTCATTTATTTCCTGTGTAAGCAAGTTTGTGCCGGGACCGCCTACGAGAATTAGGTTGTTTTTTTCTTCCTTTTCAGCTTTGACATCCACGTCTAGTTTTATGGCGAATTCCGGCGGCATCTTTGCGAGTTGCCCTAGGAAAAACGTCAGGTGCGCAGCGTAGTGACCGTCTCTGGCGCTGGTTTTGAAGGGACCATGCGGCGTGGGACTGCCCACCACTATTTTTCCGTCGAAGGCGCCGTTTTCATTAATGAATTCGTGGAAGAAATTTTGGATTTGCTCACTCGCAGCTAACAGCGAATGCGTCTGCATTGTTTTGTATCCTTGCGGGAACTCTATGCCGAATGCAGGTGAAACGGTTTTGTAGTATTTTGCAGTTGCACCTTTCTTTTTTTCTTCTCTTACAACGGTTATGGCTCCTGCTTTCGCCAGTTTTCTTACATGGTAGTAGACTTTCTGTTCGTGAACTCCGAGTTGCCGCGCGACTTCAAGCGGGTACATTTCCTTTTCAGCGAGCATTGCCAAGATTTTCCAGCTTAACTTGCCCAGAATCATCTTTAGCTTCTGCTCGTCGCGCATAACGCTGATTTCTTTAACTTTTTGCGTTTTGCCGTCGTCTTGTAGCAGCAGTTTTTTATCCATTGTTTCCCCAGCAACATAGTACGCGTCTATTATTAAAAATTTTGTTATAGTAATCGCTCAAACAGTGAACTACGACTTTCTGCAGGGCACAAGCATGGAGACGCCTACAAAAACTTTTTTAGCAGTAAAATTTTCCTCCTAAAAATACTTATTAAGTGAAGCAAGGTTTGCATAGAGCTCAAAAGAGTTTGAAAGGAGCAGTTGAGGTTAAAAACATGTGCGGAATTTTCGGCTGCGTCATAAAAAAAGGCAACGCGGCGCCAGTAATCCACGCTTCATTGAAGCGGCTTGAGTACCGCGGCTATGACTCCGTAGGCATAGCCACTATAGACAACGGCGAACTCCACATGAAAAAAGACCAAGGAAAAATAGACGATGTTCACAAGGTTCTGAATCTTGACGATTTGCCTGGAAACGTCGGCATCGGGCACACAAGATGGGCTACGCATGGTGCGCCGCTGAAAGTCAACGCGCACCCGCATGTGGATTGCAGCGGGCAAATAGCTGTGGTTCATAACGGAATTATTGAGAACTTTTCTGAGTTGAAACTTGAACTGGAAAACCGCGGGCACGTTTTCCTTTCAAAGACAGACACGGAAGTTGTACCACACCTTATCGAAGAAAGTCTCAAAAGAAATCCCTCATTAAGCTTCGTTGAAGCGGTGCTTGACGCCGTCAAGAAACTCGACGGATCTTACGCGTTAGCTGTTATTTCAACTAAAGAGCCTGACAAGATAATATGTGCTAGAAACGAAAGCCCCCTAGTCTTAGGCATAGGCGAAAACGCAGTTTATTGCGCGTCAGATATTCCCGCGTTTCTGCCAATAACGAATAAAGCCGTTTTCGTGAACAACGGCGAACTCGTTATTCTTTCGCCTGCAGGCTACGAAATCAGGAAAATTCAGGATTACAGCGTTGTCACACGTGAGCCTAAAATTATTGATTGGACGCCTGAAATGGCGGTTAAACAGGGCTACCCGCATTTCATGATAAAGGAAATCCATGAGCAGCCAGCAACGTTGCACAACACGCTGAGGTTTCAGGAGCACTATCTGGATTTGATTTCCACGTTCCTCGACCGCGCCAATGAAGTTTTCTTAGTTGCATGTGGCACATCTTATCACGCGTGTTTAGCTGCGTCTTACATGTTCTCAAAGCTTGCGTTTTTGGCTACTTATCCCGTGATAGCTTCAGAATTCATGGAACAGCATGGCAAATCAGTGAACATTGACAGCACGATTCTAGCTGTAAGTCAGTCAGGCGAAACCGCTGATACTTTGGCGGCTGTGACTTGCTCACAACAGCGGGCAGCAACAATCCTCGGCTTGACTAACACGATTGGCTCGACGTTGACGCGTGTCGCTCGGGTTTACATTGGTCAGCAGTCTGGTCCTGAAATTGGGGTGGCGGCGACGAAAACTTTCACTTCGCAGCTTTCTGTGCTGGCGCAACTGGCGCTTAGGTTGTCGAAGAAGCGCGGCAAGATTTCGCAGGATGAAATGGATTGTCTTGAGGAAAATCTGGAAAAGCTGCCAGACATCGTGGACACTATAATTGTGTCGCAAGAAGCAAAAGTGAAGCGAATCGCTCATAAGTACAGGGATGCCAAGATATTTTTCTTTTTGGGCAGAGGCATAAGCACGGCTACAGCGTATGAGGGCAGGCTTAAGCTTATGGAGATAGCTTATGTGCCGTCTATTGCTTTTCCCGCGGGCGAAAGCAAGCATGGTCCTATTAGCTTGATTGAAGAGGGCTTTCCCGTAGTGTTCATTTGCCCGAAGGACGGGTGCTACAGGACTTTGATTGGCAACATAATGGAGATGAAAGCGAGAGGTGCCTCGATAATTGCTCTTATAGAGGAGGGCGACGAAGAGATTAAAGCGTTGGCGGATGATTACGTTGAAGTGCCCAAGGGGATTCCTGAAGTGCTGTCACCGATTCCCTTTGCTGTGCCACTGCAGCTTTTAGCGTATTACATGGCCCTTGAAAGAGGACATAATCCAGACACGCCACGGAATCTAGCGAAATCAGTTACTGTGAAATAGGTTGAGGAATTGCTGCTTAATGCTTGCGCTTCTTGAAGTAGATTAGCACGCCTATGCCCACGACAGCCACTGAGGTTACGCCCGCTGCAACGGGTACTGTTGGGAAAGGCTCTGGTGCATTTACGTTGAAGTAAACGGTTTCGGAGGTACCAGTGTTCCCAAACTGGTCGGTTACGTACACCGTTAAGTTATTGGCGCCATTGGGCAGCCCGTTTAGAGTCGTGTTGCCAGCGATGGTTATGTTGTTTTCTCCGTTGAGACTGTAGCCCGTCCAGTTAGCTGACTTATTCACGGTGAAAATGAGGGAAACGTTTGAGCTGTTGTATGTCTTGTTTTCTGGCGAGGCAATTTTGATTTCTGGCGGAACCCCATAGCCGATGGGATAATACTGCTCATTCACGCCTGTTATCTCACCAGATGAATAGAGATGCCCACCGATTGCATATAAAACGTCATTTATGACGGCAACACCAAAATGTGTACGGTTTGTCGGCATGGGAGTTGCTGTCGACCAAGCATCAGTCTCAGAGTCGTAAACCTGATTAGTAGACGGCGTAGGATGCTGGTTCACTGCCAACCCTAAAACATAAACCCTCTGCGGAGCGTTCACACCAGTTGTTGCTCCAGCCGCACCTTCCACAACAGCCGTCGGTGAAGACGCGCCTTCGTTCCAGTTGTCAGTTTCCGTGTCATAAAACAAAATCTTCTGCTCTGAAGAACCCAATCCCGTTGAAAACTCGCCAGTAACAACCAGCCTGTTATCTACAACAACAGACCATGGATGAGATGCGGGCGACGGTTTTTTGATCGCCCACGAATCATTTTCTATGTCATAAACGTAAGTGAACGCTCCGCCCACCACGTAAATTTTCCCGTTCACCACGCTGGCTTGGAGATCCAATTCGGCGTAGGGCATCGATGTCTTGGTTTCCCACGTGTTCGTAACTGTATCATAAACTTCGTTGACTCCTGACGTATTGTATGAATAGAACCCTATTTCATCAACGTTGATGCCAACAGCGCCTCCTATGCAGTAAGTCTTGTTTTCGTAAGCTACTATGGCGAAATAGGCTCTCGACGTCGGCATAGATGCCTTGTATGCCCACATGTCCGTTTCCGGGTCGTATTCCTCGTTTGTCCCTACAAAGCCACCTGTATAAGCATATGATGTGGAAGATGTGGTACCCCCGATAGCGTAAATTTTGCCGTTCACTGCCACAACGCCTAAGCCAGCTCTTGCCTGCTGCATCCCTGCTTTCGACACCCATGCATCCTCAGCGACATCAGCAGCAGAAGACAACACAGGACTAGCTGCCATTGCAAAGGACGCCATCAGAAAGACGAGAACAAGCAGCAACACGACGCTCTTACTCATTCTTTCTCTCCCGATTTTGCACGGCGCTTCTTAAAGTAGATTAGCGCGCCTATTCCCGCGATAGCTGCTGTGGTTATGCCCGCTGCGACTGGTGCTGTCGGGAAAGGCTCGGGCACTTCAACATTGGGCACTTCAACGTTGAAATGAATAGTTTCTGAAGCTCCAGCGTTTCCAGCAACATCCCAAGCATAAACAGTCACGTTATGCACGCCGTTAGATAAAGTCAGTGTTGTGTTTCCAGCAATAGTCACGTTTTCTTTCCCATCTAAA
>CAYGYB010000108.1:0-5259 GCA_964354015.1 uncultured Candidatus Bathyarchaeia archaeon | reverse complement strand
TAGACAAGACAGTGATGAATATCTGTAACAGGTACCTGAGAAACCCCGTGAAAGTGCTGGTAAGCAAGGACGAAATCGCGCTTACGCAGATGAAACAGTACTACATGCTTGTGAACGCTCACAGCAAATTTGAGGCGCTGTGCAGTATTCTGGATGAGAATCACATAGGCAGAGCAATAGTATTTTGCAAAACACGCAGAGGCACGAGCGCTCTTTCGGATAACCTGCGGAGAAAAGGCTACAATGCTGAGCCGCTTCACGCGGGCTTCACTCAGCCGCAAAGAGACTTCGCTATAAACTCTTTCCGAAGCGGCAAACTGAAGCTGCTTGTTGCGACTGATGTTGCTGCCAGAGGATTGGACATTGAAGGCATAACGCACATTATTAACTATGATGTGCCGTTGGATGCGCTGGTGTATTTTCACCGAATCGGCAGAACCGCCAGAATGGGACGTGAAGGAACCGCTATAACGCTTGTAAGCTACGGAGAACTCGCAGGATTCGACAGCATCAAAGCTTTAACCAAAACTAAAATAGAAGAACTTGCAAAGGCAGAATCTGACGTGGATTCGCCTATTCAAAGCTTCTATTAAACCACCAACACGGGCACAAGCCTATTTTTTCTTTCCCTCTTTTCTGTTTTTAAAAAGGCTATTGTTTTCAACATGGCATGAATGGTTATAGTTGATGTTTGCGTTTCTTGAGGTAAACCAGCAGGCTCACGCATACGACTGCTACTAATGCTATAGTCATTATGACTAATGTTGCTGGGAAAGGTTTCAGTACTTCTACGTTGAAATAGACTGTTTCTGAGGCGCCGATATTTCCCGCAAGGTCAGTTGCATAAACCGTTACGCTATGGGTTCCATCAGGTAAGCCAGTTAAAGTAGTGTTTCCAGCCATAGTTACGTTTTCTTTTCCGTCAAGACTGTAAACCGTGTGAGACACTTGCTCATTAACCGTGAAATTTAACGCTATGTCAGGCGTTTCATATGTTTTATTTTCAGGTGAAAGAAGTGTCACTCTTGGAGGAGTAGCATCAATTGTGAAGTAGACCGATGAGCGGCCAGCTATGTGAAAAATATACCAGTTGAAGATTTGATAGTCGCTGCCCACTCCAGTTGCGGCTACGGTTATGCTGTGGTTTCCGTCAGGAATATTTGTCAAGGGAAGAGAAAGGTTTCCAAAATCAATTCCGCTTGAATTATCGCGGTATTCGCCCATGTAATAGGTTTTGGTTACGTTTTTCTTCCAGTCTTCCATGTCTGGACTGCAATAAACCTTGATTGTCTCATTTAGCCAGTCTCCTGTGAAGTAAATCTCTTGTATGCCCACACCAGTAATCATGTGGAAGCTCCCAAGACGAAGTGTCTTCGAGTCAGTGCTCACATTGAAAGCTAAGGACAGATTATTCGTGTTATACAGCATGTTGTTTTCTGGAAATGTTATGGAGACAACTGGCGGTTTCACTTCAATACTTGGAGATCTTTCACCACTGTATGCGGATTGACTAAAAGGGTTCGCTGTACCAAACTTTACAAGTTGCGTTCCAGCTGCCACAGAGAGCAAAAGCGCCATGATAAGTGCTAATGCCAATGTTGTTCTCTTCATAGGTGCTCAACCTGATGATTACGTTTCTTGAAGTAAACCAGCAAACCAGCACCCACAACAACTGCAGCGATAGAGGCAGCTGCTACAGGAACAGTTTGGAAGGGCTCTGGCACTTCCACACTAAAAAAGATGATTTCAGAAACTTCACTGTTCCCACTATCATCCTTCGCATAAACTGTTAGATTATGGTCTCCGTTAGCCAATCCAGTTAAGGTCGTATTCCCAAAAATGACAAGGTTTTCTTTTCCATCAAGACTGTATGCGATTTGCGAAATTGGCTCTTTCACTGTGAAATTTAACGGAACATCCGAAATGCTGTATGTCTTGTTTACAGGTGACAAAACTGAAACGCTTGGAGAAACAACGCCAACGGTAAAATTAACTAGACCAGAAGAGTCTAAAACTGGAGCACTTGAATGGTCCATTGTTGGAATGTCGCCAGGTGCAAAGCCTCCAACTTGATGCCAATAGCTTCCATCAGTCGTTGTCTTAATTTCTAGGCTGTGCTTTCCGTCAGCAAGTCCATCCAAAGTAGCTGATAAGTTAATGAACTTACCAGCTGGCGATATTCCCGTTAGATTGCCTGCAAAGTCGCCATCCAAATAATACTCTATTGCTGACACATTACAGGAATAACTTGGATTGTACTCAGAAAGATAATCAGGGTACCACAGAGACAGGTTTAAACTGAATCTCACAGTAATGGTCCTCACAGAAAACCGCATAAGGTTCTCTGGACATTGCACACTGATTATGGTGTGAGGGTCATGAGGAAAATAGGCACCAATGAAATTTGCAGCCACGAAACCAAATTGGAAAACTAAGACTAAAATTAACAGTGCCAAGACGAGTGTTAGTGCTAATATTTTTCTTTTCATAAGCACCAAACCTTTTTCCCTGTTCAATATTGGGCGTTTTCTGCTGTAAAAGCGTTTTTGTAAAGGTTTCTTGACTAAACAAGCCAGCAACAAGTTTTTTTAGTCAAATTTTCTTGACTAAACACCCCGTTTCATGGGTCAAGGTTTCTTGACAAGCACCAAAGCCAATTGTCAGAACTATATGAAAGGGAGGAGTAGTTTATTCGCACGCGCTAGAGTGTTGATGTTGCTTTTTTACCACTAACCATAATAGGTAGAAAGGTAGAGTGTTCCATGAGGTTAAGGCTACCATAATGTTTAGGGACCCAGTCTGCGGCATGGTTCTTGATGAAAACACAGCTAAGTTCAAAATCACCTATGAAGGCGAAACTTACCATTTCTGCAGCTTAACTTGCAAGAAAAGATTCAAAAGGCACGCCGCAAAATTCGTCAAATAGCAAGCAAATAAGAAAAAAAGGCTTGGAAGCGTCGCCTAGACGCATTCACCAGTTTTTACTCAATCAGTTTCCAAACAACTGCCGCCAGCAAACCCCCAATTATGGGCGCCACCCAGAAAAGCCAAAGCTGACTTAAAGCAGTGGTGTCAGCAAAGACGCCGGCTATTACGGCTGGACCTAAACTTCTGGCTGGATTCACTGAAGTGCCGGTTATCGGTATTCCCAGTAGATGAATGAAGACTAGACTTAGCCCAATGGATATTCCTGCAAAACCTTTCGGTGCTTTCTTGCTGGTTGAGCCGTGAACAACTAGCACAAACATGAACGTCAAAAGCAACTCAGCGATGAATGCTGACGTCATCGAGAACCCTGCGGGAGAAGCGTCGCCGTATCCGTTTTCACCTAGACCGCTTGCAGCTAAACTGTATTGTGTGCTTCCGATGCCAATTGCGTAAATTGTTGCTGCCGCAGCTATGGCGCCTATGCACTGTGCCACTATGTAGAAGGCAGCGTCTTTTGCTTTTATTTTGCCTGCAGCTAACATGGATATGGACACTGCGGGGTTTATGTGGCATCCAGAAATGCCGCCTATAACGTAGACCATGGCAAGCAAGGGAAGCCCGAAGGCAAATGATATTCTCACGACTCCTTCGATGTTCAGCCCTGAGAAAACCGCGGTTCCGCAACCAACCAGCACAAGCACGAATGTGCCGACCAGCTCAGCAATGTACTTCTTTGCAGCACCATTCGTTTTTATGTCACTCGCATCAGCGTTTTGTTCAACAGTATCATTTTCGCTCATTTCATAACCTCATATGCGTTTATGCATGGACATCTGTTTTCTACCTTAAGCCTTATAATGATTTGCATTCAGCCAAAGTTCACCGAACAGGATAAAATCAGAAGCGCACGCTAGAGTTTTTCTTTTGGCGAAATATCCATTATCATTAAGCCAGAAACTGGTTTCGGGTAAAAGTCCGTGGATTTTTCAGGCAGCCTCTCATGTTTCTGCGCTAGCTGCCAAACCGTCTCTGGGTCTATGCAGTTAACCAAGAACGCCAGTTTAGCTTCTCCGCTGTCAACTTTTTCCAAAGCATTCCTCGTTGAACCCGCGTAAAGTATGTCCTCATCAATCTTTAACTCGCCAGTCTTCATTATGATTTTGAAAACGAAATCCCGCAATATCACCACATCAAGAACCTGCGTTGAGTTTCCATTGTTTACAAGTTCAGAAACGGTTTTCGCGTCCTTTAAGAGCAAACCGTAAGCTTTTGCGCCATCATAAATGCAGAATGCCCGCGCTTGTTTGTGGCTTTTCAGAAAATCTTCCAAGGCTTTAACGGTTGGAGATATTTCTGAAACTGCAAAGAACTTCTTGAGCTGCTGCATGACGGTGCTGGTTAGTTTGAATTTTTTCAGGAGCCTGTGCGTGGGCAAGACGACGAGTCCTTCGTCTTGGACTGGAACCATGTAACTCATGTGAAAATTGAAAGCTGCGTCCTTTGTCCACGCTTCTTGCGCGCGTCTTTCATCTCTATACGCAAGAGCGCTTTCGTACCTGTGATGCCCATCAGTGATTACAAATGCTTTGTCTTCTAGAGCTTTCTGCACGAACTTGATTTTCTGTGGATCAGTTATTTGCCAAACAGCGTGTTTAATTTTAAAGGCGTCTTCAACTTCTAGGGTGGGCTGTTTTTTTGTGGTTTCTGCGAAAAAGTTGGTGACTTGGTTCTCTGGGTCTGAGAATATTAGGAAGACGGGTTCAAGGTTTTTCTGGGCTGTTCGCAGCATGTTTAAGCGGTCGGCTTTTGGGGCTCCATGCGTGACTTCGTGGGGAAAAACCTTGTTTTCGCTGTAAGCGTAGAGACGTAGCGCAGCGATTAATCCTGTGCGGGTGCAGGTTTTTCCTGATAGTTTGAATTCGTGTCTGTAAACAAAAACTGCAGGCGCATCATCTTTTGCAAGTATGCCCTCGCTTAGCCAGTTTTGGATTCGCTGCTGCACAGTTTCATACTTGTTTTTTTCCATGGGCAGAATTAAGCGGCAGTAGTTGTACGGCGATTTCGCGTAGTATTCTTTTTGCTGGTCGCTGTCGATTTTGTCGTAGGGCGGAGTTATCAGGTTTTTAAGGTCACCAGCTTTCTCAGTGTACCGTATTGCTTTGAAAGGCTTAATTTCTGCCATGCTGTTCAGCTCGCAGCTTGTTCCAACGCTTCAATTACTCTTTCAGCTATTTGTATACTTGCTCTTGACTGGGCTTCGCGGGTTTGGGCGCCGATGTGCGGGGTTGCGTAAACGTTTCTAAGCGTTAGCAACTTGCTATTTTTCGGGGG
>CAYGYB010000107.1:0-5273 GCA_964354015.1 uncultured Candidatus Bathyarchaeia archaeon | reverse complement strand
CCTTGCTGCCTGTTATGTGGTCGAGAAGGTTGCACGCCTATTATCTGGATGTCTTTTTTGTGTTTTTTCAGTTTTCTTGCTGCGCCCATTAGGGTTCCTGAAGTTCCTATGCCCGCGACGAAGTGGGTTATTTTTCCTTCAGTTTGCTTCCAGATTTCTTCGCCGGTAGTTTCGTAGTGAGTTTTCCAGTTCATTTCGTTGGCAAACTGGTCGGTTAGAAAGTACTGCGGGTTTTTCGCTTTTTCTCTTGCTGTGTTAATTGCCTCTGTCTCGTTTGAGACCAAAACCAACTCGGTATCTAAAGCTTTCAGGATTTTCTTTCGTTCATCGGAAACGGCGTTAGGCAGGATGATTTCGCATTTGTAGCCTTTGAGAGCAGCTACCCACGCGATGCTTATGCCTGTGTTTCCAGACGTGGCCTCCAAAATTACTTTGCCTTTGGTTAGTTTTCCCTCTTCCTCAGCTTTTTCTATCATGCGCAAGGCTATCCTGTCCTTCAACGAGCCCATAGGGTTGAACCATTCCAGCTTTGCGTAAATCTCCACGTTGGGGTTTGGGTTCATCTTGTTTATTCTAACCATCGGCGTGTTGCCTATTAATTCGAAGACGTGGCTTGCTCGGTTCATTGTGTATCTCCGCAATCAGAATGGTAACGCGAAAGCATTTAAAACCTATTCTGCTTCGAGCTGCTTACGGGTTAAAGCGAACTGTAGCCTTTCTCATGGTTATAGGGTAAACTTTAAGTGAATAAATGACGGTAAGCGGTTAGGTGGGCGCGTAGCTATGGACTATGAAGTGAATTACGCTGAAGGCGAAAAGGAAGGCTGTTCCTCTAAGTTGGAGATTGAGCATCGAATTTTCTACGTCAAGTTACTCAAGGTGCCTCCGGAATCCGCAACGTACTATGCTGGCGATGAGCATGGAATTTTGAAGGAAATATCAAAGGCGGAGTTTGATTTTTGGCTTAAAGTTTTAGCTGAAAACGAAAAGGACATTGAGGCTATAAAGAAGAAAATCAGCGTAGGAAAAAAATACACTCTATAATGAGTCGGTTGTGCAGTGATGTGGCGCCGGGAATGGGATTCGAACCCATGCGGACCAGAAGGTCCACGGGCTCTCAAGGCCCGCGCGTTATCCACTCTGCCATCCCGGCTCTTCAGTCATAGTTGGGCTTCTGGGTTATTTCTGTTTTCCGTTTCTTGCATTCAGCAAAAGTAATTAAGCGCTACGCGTGTTGAGCTTTTCATGGCAAAGACTGCAACTGTTTCCCTTAGTGCGGAATTGTTGGACACGATCTTTGAAGGCGCACGGCGGCTTTACCCGAAGGAAACAATTCTGCTTCTCCGAGGCAAAAAAAGCAAAGACATACTCCGCGTTGAGGAGCTTGTGGTGCCGCCTTTAGCGACTTATGGGCATGGCTTCGCTAACATTCCGCTGCACATGTTGCCCATGGACTTTTCCATTGTTGGCACCGTTCACTCACATCCATCAGGGAATTTGACGCCTTCAGACGTGGATTTCAACCATTTCTTCGGGCGCGTACTCATGATTGTAGGGTTCCCCTTTGCTGATGAACGGAACGTGGCGGTTTACAACTCGCACGGAGAAAAACTATCGTTGCACGTAACTAAAGGCTAAGAGACGCATGGCGCTTTGCATATTCGTATGCCTGCAGAAATTCTGTAGCGAACTTGTTGGCGTTTTTCTCTGTGCCTTTATGCTGCTTGTCCACTGAGTGCGTGCGCAAGTGATGATAAAACTCATGCAGAATCACAAATGGGTTTCCTAACGCATCACTGTTGAGCACTGAGATGGTTGCGTTTTTGGGCGTGTAACAGCCATAAGCGCGGTTTTTGCGACCTTTAGGCAAGCCTATCTTCAGCTTTGGCACGTTCACCCTGTAATTCTCTGCCAAAAGCACAAGCGCTTCCTCTGCTTTCCCATTCAAAATCAACCAGACAATCAACGGCTTAAACTCAGCTTGCACTCTCTGACCTTCTCAGTTGCTTTCGTGAAGCAAATGAACGCGTGATTGATTAAAAGGGTTTAGGCGTTCACTGCGCGATTAGGCTGGCAACCACAATTAGGTTGTTCACTACGGCAAATAGAAGGAACACTGTGGCTGCTATGCATGCGCTTCTGAATATTATGTGCGTGCATTTGAAAAAACGGCTATTCTTGTCTTGAGTTTTAAGCAGCGTGTGCTCTCCTAGATAAAGCAGCAATGCTACAAGCGCGGTTGCCGAGAGTTTTATAACCGTGAACGCTAGCAAACTGGCTCCAGCGACGCCTGCAAGGAACGGATTACTCTCAACAGCTCCAAAACAGGCAATTCCAATGATGGTTGTTAACCAATCCATTGAGCCCACTATGATAAGCGCTAAACTGGGAACTGCCTGAACTCTGAGCATGCCTTCTCCACCACTTGCCTCGTAACCTAACTTGTACGGCAAGTTTCCAGCTTAAGTATCAAATTTCGAGTCACGACATATTCCTGAACCCACACTAACCAGTAAAAAAAACGCGTAAACCTCACAGGCAACGTCACGCTTACTCAGCCATAACAGCGCTTGTATCCACATAACCAGCAATAGTTGCGCTGCAAGTTTAGCCCACATTACGAAAAGTCTTAAGAACAGCCCAACCATAACCCATATAATAGCACTGTGACGAGGGCAAAATGCATTGAAAATTGACGAAATAGTCATCGTTGACGGAGTACGAACAGCCATAGGCAACTTCGGCGGCGCACTCCGCGACACCCCTGTAACTCAGCTAGGCAGCAAAATCATCAGCGAACTCCTGAAAAGAAACGGTTTACGCCCAGTTCCGCCAAAAGAAAACGCGGCTTTTCAGCCTAAGCTCTTGAAACAAGGAATAACCGAACTTGAAAAAAAATTCTACACATGGAACGAAGCATCAAGAGAAGTAGCTGTAGACGAAGTCATAATGGGCAACGTTCTCCAAGCAGGACAAGGACAGAACGTGGCTAGGCAAGCTGCAGTCTACAGCGGACTTCCCAAAGAAGTACCAGCTTACACGGTAAACAAAGTATGCGCCTCAGGATTAAAAGCCATCAGCCTAGGCGCCCAAGCCATAATGACCGAAACAGCCAACGTCATCATCGCAGGCGGCATGGAAAACATGAGCAACACACCATACGCGTTACCCAGAGCTAGATGGGGCTACAAAATGGACGTAACTGGACAAGGCGAAATACAAGATCTCATGGTTATAGACGGCTTAATAGAATCACTCTACGGCTACCACATGGGCATAACAGCCGAAAACCTCGCTGAAAAATACGCCATCACCCGCCAAGAACAAGACGAACTTGGGCTTCTCAGCCACCAGCGAGCACGCGCCGCCATAAAAAACGGCACGTTCAAAGACGAAATCACACCATTCTTGATTCCGCAAAGAAAAGGCGAACCAACAGTCTTCGACACAGATGAACGCCCAATGGAAACTTCGCTTGAAAAAATGTCCAAACTTCAGCCAGCCTTCAAAAAAGACGGCACAGTCACCGCAGGCAACGCTTCTGGCATAAACGACGCCGCAGCAGCAGTTCTCCTCATGAACGAAGAAAACTGCGCACAACTCGGACTTAAACCCCTCGCGCGAATTCTAGGCTTCGCATCCAGCGCATTAGACCCAGCGTATATGGGGCTAGGACCAGTACCCGCTGTAAAGAAAGCATTAAAAAACGCAGGCATATCCTTAGACGACGTAAACCTCATAGAACTGAACGAAGCATTCGCGGCAACAACTATAGCCTGCATGAAAGAACTCAAGCTAAGCCTTGACAAAACAAACATTTACGGTAGCGGCATTTCTCTTGGGCATCCCATAGGCTGCACTGGCGCAAGAATCGTCGTCACATTACTCCACGCGATGAAACGAAACAACGCGAAATATGGCTTGGCAACCTTGTGCATTGGTGGAGGACAAGGTATGGCAATGGTTTTCGAGTTAGCCCGCTAAAAAAACAGCACTGAAGCCACGGCGCACGTTATCTTCTTATCTTTCAACAACGATATTATCTAATCGAGTGAGACCTGTTTGTTAACCATTGGCATAGTTGGGAAAACAAACACTGGCAAAACAACCCTGTTCAACGCGGCAACTCTCTTAAACGCAAAAATATCCAATTTCCCATTCACCACAAAAGAACCAAACATCGGAACTGCATACGTCTGCGACATCTGCGTCTGCAAAGAACTAGGCGTAAAAGACAACCCGTTAAACTCCACATGCATCGATGGTTGGCGATACGTTCCAATTAGGCTTATTGACGTGCCTGGATTAGTAAAAGACGCGTGGATGGGCAGAGGATTAGGAAACCAGTTTCTCTCCGTCATTGGGCAAGCCGATGCGCTCATTCACGTGGTAGATGCTTCAGGCTCAATTGACGCTGACGGCAAAATAACCCAGCCTGGAAGCGGCAATCCCGTGCAAGACGCCATTGACGTGGAAATGGAAATCAACAGATGGCTCGCAGACATAATTGACCGTAACAGACAGCTCATAATCCGTGAAGCATCATCCGCCCCTCTAGCTGAGGCAATGGCGAAAGCGCTTTCAGGAGTAAAAGCTAATCCACCGCAGATTCTTCAAGCCTTAGAAAAATCAAAGCTAAAAGACGTCCCCCTCGCCGAGTGGAACCTAAATCAAACCATCAAATTCGCCGCGTTCCTCCTTCCACTCATTAAGCCCACGCTAATCATAGCCAACAAAATGGATGTTCTCACCTCTGAGAACTACATTGCGATGCTAACTGAGTATTATGGGCGCAGCCTAGTCGCGGCATGCTCCGCCGAAGCCGAACTTGTGCTTAGAAGGGCAGAAAAACTGGGTTTACTTCAATATACACCTGGTCAAGAAAAATTCAGGATAAAAGAAAACGCTCAACTCACAGCGAAACAACAAGGTGCTTTAGACTACATTGAAAAAAGAGTCATGGAAAAATGGATAAATACAGGCATCCAACAAGCACTTAACACAGTCGTTTTCAAGCTTTTAAAAAGTAACATGGTTTACCCAGTTAGCGACGAATTCAAGTACACGGATCATCATGGGAACGTGTTGCCTGATGTGCATTTGATGCCAGACGGTTCAACGCCCATTAATCTTGCTCGAAGTGTACACACGCGCCTTGTGGAAAACTATGTTCTTGCAATTGACGCCAAAACAGGAATACGTCTTCCTAAAGATTACACTTTGAGACACAAAGATGTAGTCAAAATTATGACGCGCCCCATAGCAAAACAACA
>CAYGYB010000106.1:0-5309 GCA_964354015.1 uncultured Candidatus Bathyarchaeia archaeon | reverse complement strand
GGAAGCCCCATCAGGTCAAGTACCCGTTTGGCGTCATCTTTCATGTAGTCTTTCAGGCTCGCCGTAGCCTGCGCAAACATTCGGGCTTTCACCATATCGCCCTTTGCAACGGCTTTCTCATAGTGTATTGCGGCTTCCAGTTTCACTTCTCTGCGGCGCTGAATCTCCGCTGCTTTCAGCACAGGTGGGATGCCGTCGAAAACGTAAATCGGTTTAATTCCCATCTCCACAAGGTTGCTGGTGCGGTAGAGCAAGCCGCTGAGGTGGCTGGTTACTTTGCCTGTGCTGTCTTTCAGCGGCGTGCCGTCGGGCTGGCGAATAATCGCGAGAAACTGGTACAACGCATTATAAGCGTCTATGGCAACGGATTTGCCGCCTAAATCCGCTAAGTTGACCTGCGTTTTCGGAACAATGTCCCTTAGGTTTACGCCCAAAATAGCACCGTACATTAATGGCAAAATACTGATTTAATAAACTTGCGAAAAACAGTTCCGACCGCTCTTAGCTGGTTGGGTTGCTTCCATTTCTTCTGCCGTTTTCTGTTCTGAAAAGTGCATGTATGCGTTAGGTTCTGTTTGTTTCTTAAAAATTAATTAGCAACTTGGTAGTTAGGAATGTACGGGGTAATGGTGTGAAGGGAAAAGCGATAGTGATAATGGCTTCAGAAAGGGATTTGGAATTTTGCCGTGAGATAGTTAAGTACCTCAAGATTTTAGGAATTGATTACGAGTTTCGAGTTGCCTCAGCTCACAAAACTCCCGACAAAGTACTTGAAATCCTAAAAGAGTTCGAAGGAGAAAAAATCGTTTACGTAACAGTTGCTGGTCGCTCTAATGCTTTAAGCGCGTTTGTTGACGCTAACACTTCAAAGCCTGTTATAGCGTGTCCGCCTTACTCGGAGAAGTTCAGCGGCGCAGACATTTACTCTTCGCTGAGAGTGCCCAGCGGCATAGGCTCTCTTGTAACGATTGAACCTGAGGGTGTTGCCGTTGCCGTAGCGAAAATCTTTGCAGTTGAAGACAGGGAACTGGAAGAACGCGTAAAAGAGTATCAGTTGGGAAAGAAAAAAGAAATCGAAAAAGCTAATGAGACAATTAAAAAATTGAAGTAGGCACAGCGGGTTGCGCAGAAAAACCCTCTCGCTGAGGTAGCCAAATTGAGACGATGCCTCGGATAAAGCGATAAAAGTTTAAGGAGAATAGTTCTGATACAGCATAAGAAGTGAAGTGCAAAAACATGGGTAGCGTAAAAGACCTAGAAGTAATCCAGAAGCCAACACGAGACGTTATGGGCATCGGCAAGTTCCATTTTTCAGACCGCTACTCAGTTTTTGACTGGGGCGAAATGCCCGACCACATCAAAAGCAAAGGCGCAGCGCTCTGTCTTATGGGCGCATACTGCTTTGAACGCTTAGAGAAGAAAGGAGTAAAGACTCACTATAGAGGCTTAGTGGATGAAAAGGGCAAAGCAGTGAAAGTTGAAGAGTTAAAGCAGCCCTCAAGCATCATGGAAGTCTGCTTAGTTAACGTTTACAAGCCGCAAACAAGCGTAGTTAACAGCAAAATAACGCATGATTACAGCATGTACACGCCAAACCTGAAAAACTGCCTCATCCCGCTTGAAATAATCTACCGCAACGGCTTACCTGAAGGCTCATCAGTCTTCAAACGGCTCGAACAAGGAAAAGTAACCCTAAAAGACCTCGGCTTAGACCACTATCCTAAACCGGGCGAAAACCTTGCCAAACCAATTTTTGATGTAAGCACGAAGCTTGAAGAAACCGATCGCTACGTCACATGGCAAGAAGCCCAGAAAATCGCTGGCTTAACTGATAAAGAACTAGCCGACGTGAAAGTCGTCTTGTTAAAGGCAGACGAAACCATAACTGCAGCTGCATCAAACGCTGGCTTGAAGAATGAGGATGGAAAAATCGAGTTAGCCTTTGACAACAAAAGAAGACTCATGGTCGTTGACGTGGTTGGAACGTTGGACGAGTGCAGGTTCACCTACGACGGAGTGCACGTGAGCAAAGAAGTTGCCCGTCAATTTTACAAGAAGACCATGTGGTACCGAGATGTGGAAGAAGCGAAAAAAACCGCTGAAACCCGCGGCGCTAAAGATTGGAAGGCACTGTGCAAGTCGCAGCCTCCAAAACTTGACTCAAAATTAAAAACCATTATCAGCCAAATGTACTTGGCAGCCGCCAACGAGTTAACCAACCGCAAGCTATTTGACGCACCGCGACTTGCGGAAGTAATCAAGAGTTACAGGCAATATGTGGGTGAAAAGAAATGACAATAAGCAATAAAATAAGAGAAATAGTGCACGAATACGACCCTAAACACGTGCGAATAGGCGTTTTAGGTTCGCATTCAGCCCTTGAAATAGCCTCTGGCGCCAAACAAGAAGGCTTCGAAACCATCGTAGTCTGCCAAAAAGGCAGAGAAAAAACTTACACTAAGCACTATGGAAACATCTTCGACCACACCATAATGCTGGATAAATTCGCAGACATCACAAGCCCAAGCAACGTGAAAAAACTTGCAGGTTTAAACACTGTTTTTGTGCCAAACCGCTCCTTCTCCGTATACGCTGGCTACGAGGCAATAGAAGAAAAATTCGCTGTACCCCTCATGGGAAACAGAGCCATGCTGCGAACAGAGGAGCGCAATACGCCGAGAAACCAGCTGTACCTGCTCCAGAAAGCCAAAATAGCCACGCCTAAAACGTTCAAGTCACCAAAAGAGATTGACCGCTTAGCAATCGTTAAGGTTCCAGAAAAAGAGCGAGCCATTGAACGAGCATTCTTCTACGCTTCATCATCCGAAGAGTACGAGAAAACAGCAGAAAAACGCATAAAACAAGGCGTAATCACCCGAGAAGCCCTACAACAAGCAATCATCGAAGAATACGTTATCGGAGCCAAATTCAACGCTAACCTGTTCTGGTCACCATTAACCAATGAAATTGACCTGTTAGGCTTTGACAGGCGCATCCAAACAGACCTTGACGGCGTATTGGATTTGCCAGCTCAAGAACAACTGGAACTGAACGTTCCAACACAGAACATTGAAATCGGCCACATGGGCGCCACCATGCGCGAAAGCCAAATAGAAAAAATCTTTGAAGCAGCAGAAAAATTCGTTGAAACCTGCAAAAAAGAGTACCCGCCAGGAATGATAGGCTTATTCGCCCTGCAAGGCGCAATAACAAAGAATTTGGAATTCTACGTGTTCGACGTTAGCCCGCGCGTTCCAGGATGCCCATGCGTTGAGCCTACATCGCCGTATATGAAGTACAAGTACGGCGTGGAAGTAGGTCCGGGAAAGCGCGTGGCTATGGAGATAAAACGCGCCATTAAAGCGAACAGGCTTGCGGATGTGGTAACATGACAACAAACAATGATATAGCGAGAATACTGAGCAAGTATGATTTGGGTAAGCTGGCTATTGGCACGTTAGGTTCGCATTCAGCGTTGAACATTTTCAAAGGCGCGAAGGAAGAAGGCTTCCGCACAGTGTGCATCTGCAAAGAAAAAGACGCCATAATGTACAAGAAGTTCCCCTTAGTGGACAAGATGATATTTGTCAAAGACTTCACCGAACTGCTGAATGAAACGCTTCAGGAGAAACTGCGAAAGCTAAACGTCATCCTGATTCCCCACGGCTCGTTCACCGCCTACTTAAGCACTGAACAATTAACCAACAGCCTTTACGTGCCAATGTTCGGAAATCGCGAGCTTCTCCACTGGGAAGCAGACCGTAAAAAACAAGAAGAATGGCTGCGCAAAGCAGGGTTAAGGTTGCCTGCGACCTTCAAGTCGCCTGAAGAAATCGACCGCTTAATCATCGCCAAGCTGCCGGGCGCAAAAGGCGGCAGAGGCTACTTCCTCGCTAATTCGTCAGGGTCTTTCCGCAAAAAATTCGCCGCGATGGTTGCTCGCGGTTTGCTCCGCGAAGACGACGTGGACAAGATTCACCTGCAAGAATACGCGTTAGGCGTTAATGTTTACCCGAGTTATTTCAGCTCAATCATCAAAAATGATGTGGAGTTCCTAACGGTGGATAGGCGCTACGAATCAGCCGTGGACGCAATTGGCAAAATCCCAGCGAGTGAGCAACTTGACATAGACGTTAACCCAACCTACACTATAGTGGGCAACTTTCCGATTGTGCTCAGGGAATCGCTGCTGCCAGAACTGATGCGGATGGGCGACAACGTGCATAAGAAAGCACGCGAGCTTGCGCCGCCAGGCATCATCGGTCCCTTCTGTTTGGAGACCGTGATAACAGATGACTTGACGATTTACACGTTTGAGATTTCAGCACGCATCGTGGCGGGAACTAACGTTGGCATTGGCACTTCGCCTTACGCTTATTTGAAGTATGGAGCAAACATGTACATGGGAAGGCGCATAGCTTTGGAAATTAAAGAAGCCTTAGGGCAAAAGAGGCTTCATGAAGTTGCCGCTTGATTTCTGGCAGAAAACATCTTTTTCTCTCAAACGCATAAGCCCAGAATCAACTGTGTAAAAATGGGGATTTGTGGAATCTTGCTGGTTTAAGTTTCCAATTCTTTTATTCTTGTTTCTATGAAATCAGCAACCTTTTGCTCACTGTATGTCTTTTCAGCTTCTTGCAACTTTAGCTGTTCCCGAATAGTCTCCAAGAGTTTGTCAATGTCTACGGGCTTCATTAGGTAGGCGTCAGCTTTCTTGTTCACGGCTGCAACCGCGTTTTTCAACGTGGGGTAGCCTGTAATTATTATCTTGCGAGTTTTGGGAACTGCGTCTTTGATTTTTGCCAGAAGTTCTATGCCCTCCATGTCTGGAAGCCGAATGTCTATCAACGCAACATTGTATGCTGCTGTTTGTGTTTTCTTTACGGCTTCGCTTCCGCTTTGCGCCACGTCCACTGTGTAGCCTTCGTCTTTCAGTATAGCTGACAACGTTTTTCTTATGTTTTCATCGTCGTCGACAACAAGAATTCTCGCGGGGTTAACCATTATTGTTTTTCACCTCCTTTCTCCAGTTTAGGCGCTATTGGTAAAGTTACAGTGAACGTTGTGCCTTTGCCCACGGTGCTTTTAACCGTGATTTTGCCGCTGTGTGCTTCCACTACGCGTTTGCAGATGGCTAAGCCGAAACCCATACCCTGTGCTTTTGTGGTAAACAGTGGTGTGAAAAGCTTAGCCATAACCTCTTCCGATATTCCCTTACCCGTGTCTGTGAAGGCAATGTTCAGGTTGCCGTTTGTTGTGGTGCTTCTGATTCCCAGTGTTCCTCCTTCGGGCATTGCGTCAACCGCGTT
>CAYGYB010000105.1:0-5316 GCA_964354015.1 uncultured Candidatus Bathyarchaeia archaeon | reverse complement strand
TCGGCGTAGTTCCAGATGCAGCACCCAAATAAAGCACGCGGCTCCCAGCCTTTATCGGTACCGTGTGCACGCCTTTGATTATAGCGGCTGCCAACTTGCTCCTGAAAGCATCCCAAACACGATACTCCACACCCTTGAAACGGATAAGCCGCTCGCCGTAAACAACTCTGCCCGGAGCTAGGTTGCGCGTGGCTAAACGGTACGCGCCATCCTCAAGCATAACCTGATAAACTTCAGCGAACTGCGTGTGAGGCTTAACCTTAACGTGCACGCCTGTCTTTTCTCCACTTGTTGCCGCGTCTGTCCCGATTGTCTCGTCGCTCTTGCCACCGCGGCTGCTCCCTGCGTTCTGGACGCTGCTCACGACGCTCAAACCGCGGCTTCTCCTGCACTGGCGGCGGCTCCTTATACTTCTCGCGAATCTCCGTCAGCCGCTTCTCCAAATCCGCCTTCAACCTGTCACCCACGTACCTTCCGCTGCCAAACGCGTCAGTCCGAATGGCAATCGCCAGTTTCCCAGCCAAAGCCCTTGCAATTTTGCCTCTCTGCCACCGCTTAGCATCATGCAACAACGTATGCTGAAAAATCAAACCATGCTTAGGCGGACGCGCACCCGTCTTCAACGAACGGAACAATGCTTTCTCCGCGCCCAACACTTGAATCGTGCTTGCTGGACGCATTGCCAAATTCCGCAAGCCACCAGCCAAAGCGATTAGGCGTGCGCCTAGAAGCGAACCCACCAGCGCTTGCGTATTAGGCGCCACTTCGCTCATAGTCTTGTCCAAGTACCTTTCCATTCCCTGCCGTAGCTCATACAGCTCTAGCACATCCCTGCTCAAGGCTTGGATTTGAGCTAAATCTGCTTCCGCCACGTCAGCGCCCATCGATGACGCGGCAACGTTGGCAATAGCCTCCGCCTTAGCTTTAGGAACATCCTCTTTTTCAAGAGCTTTAAGCGTAAAGTTGCTTTTGTCGCCCAAATTCACGATTAGGCGCGCGTACGTTTCGTGTTTCTCGATTAAGCGGTCAAGCTCTGGAAAATGAACCCCATACCATTCCCGCATGCGCCCCATGAACAAGTTCACTGTGCGGTCTAAATCGTCAAGCGTCTGGATCGCCTGAGCAACTATTAGGTCTCGTTTCTCAACTGCGCCTTTAACCTTCAACTTTGCAATTTCCATGCTGACGTTACGCGTCCAAACACCAAGCTCCTTAGTATCTTTAACGAAGCCTGCTTCAACGGCAACGTTGTTCATTCGAGAGCGAACCGTCTCCACTTCAGCAGCCTCAGCAACCTCAACCGTGACACCTAGCTTTTTCTGTGCGTCCGCGGCAACGGCAGCGTTCTCAAACGCGAAAACGTCGTAACCCGCATCCTTAAGTCTATTAACTAATGCTGAAAGTTCACCTGAAACTTTCCCAGCTTCAATC
Organism: uncultured Candidatus Bathyarchaeia archaeon; assembly: GCA_964354015.1. Lineage (GTDB taxonomy): Archaea > Thermoproteota > Bathyarchaeia > Bathyarchaeales > Bathycorpusculaceae > JAOZHU01. The sequence goes on along the minus strand of CAYGYB010000105.1, from coordinate 3,885 downwards.
TTAGCCAATGCCTTAGCGGCTGCCTGCGGCTTCTTCGGAAACAAACCCTGCTCTATAAACTTGCCTTTTTCGTTGAAAGCCGCAAACCCGAAAGGAAACTGAACTATTACCGCCTTCATGCTCTATGCCCCATTACAAACCTAACTATTGCATAGCGCTGTCTTAATAAATAGTTGTTGCCGCCGCATCGCTGATAGCTAAGGTTTAAACTATTGCTCTAGAATAATAAGTGTACACTGAGGGGGAGTAAAGCAGCATGTCTCATCCACACCGCGCACATGGCGTCAAAGTCCTCAAAGCCATTTCCTCACCTCTCAGGCTAACCATCCTAAACCTGCTCTTCGACAAAGGAGCGCTCTCTTACACTGAATTAATGAACGCCTTAAAGATGAATCCAAGCCGAGACGCAGGCAGATTCGCATATCACCTCAAATTCCTCCTCAAAGCCGACCTGCTCGAGCCAGACGCGGAAGCAAAAAAATACTACTTGACCGAACTGGGCAAAATGGTCATTGACGTCGCAGACAGAGTAGAAAAAAAAGCGCATAAACCGCGCGGGATGATAGTCCGCACTTCACATTACACGCTGGAAGAGTTCGACGCGAACAAAATCGCTAACTCACTCATAAAAGAAGCCAAAATGCCCGCTGAACTCGCACAGAAAACAGCTAAAGAAGCAGAAAAAATCCTGCTCAAATCCAAAACAAAATACTTAACCGCGCCACTAATCAGAGAAGTCGTAAACGCAATTCTAATTGAAAAAGGACTGGAAGACTACCGCCACAAACTCACGCGGCTGGGCATGCCCGTCCACGAAGTAACCGCCTTAATAGAAGCCAAAGAAGCCGCAGAAGGCTCAGAGGCTATGCTGGCGGAAGCAGGAAAAACAGTGCTCAGAGAATACACGCTCCTGAACGTTTACCCCCGAGACGTCGCAGACGCACAGGCATCAGGCGCTATACACGTTAACGGCTTAGGCACATGGCTCCTGAAGCCAAACGAAGTAATGCATGACCTGCGGTTTTTCTTCCAAAACGGGGTCAGAACAGACAACTCCTTTCAGCTTGCCGTTCAGCCACCTCAAAATTTTGAGGCCGCACTGTCAACTGTCTTTAACGTTCTCTTACACACAAGTAAGGAAGTAACTGAAACGCAGACTTGCCCCTACTTCAACGTGTTCCTCGCGCCGTTCGCCAGAGGAATAGACGCCGCAAAAATAAAGGAAAACTTGCGCCTGTTCATACTGAACGTGAACCAGCACGTAGACGCATCGTTAGGTTTGGAGCTTTCAATTCCAAAGTTCGTCGCAGACAAAACCGCCATCGGACCTCAAGGCAAAACATGTGGCAGCTACGGAGACTTCGCTGAAGAAAGCCGCCTGTTAGCAGCGCTTACCATCGAAGTATTCGCGGAAGAAAGCTCGCCGAAACCATTGCTTAACCCGAAACTCATAGTCAAAATCACCGATGAAGCATTGGCGGATGAAAACGCGAAGGCAGTTCTTTTGAAAGCTCACAGCTTAGCAGCGGAAAAAGGCACGCCGTACTTTGCCAACATGCTGCCGAAAGGAAAAACCGCCACTTTTTCTGCTTCAGGATGCAAGTTTGAGGCAGATTTAAGCGGAGACTGGGAAACAGACACATTAAGAACAGGATGCCTAGGATACGTAACCATTAATTTGCCCAAGATTGTCCATGAAAGCGAGAAAGACAGGAACAAGTTTTTTGAAGTTTTAAGGGAACGATGCGAAATGGCAGCACGCGCCTTGGTAATTAAGTACAGGGCGCTTAGGCAGCACGGGCGAAATTCGTTCCCATTCATGGCGCAGAGCACGAACGGCGACACTTATTTCAGGCTTGAAAACTGCTCCAGCATAATAAACTTGGCTGGGTTCAACGAGTGCGTGGAAAGCTTTTGCGGGAAACCCGCGGGCAGCGAAGAAAACGGCAAGTTCGCAGAGGAAATAGTTCAGAACCTGCTGGCGTTTAAGCATAAAGTTGGCAGAAAATACAGCAAACGCTTGTTCACGGCATTACTGCGTAGCGCTGAGGCGTCTGAGAGGCTGGCGCAGTTGGATATTGAAAAATACGGTGTTGCCAAAGTGAAGTTTTCAGGAACCAGAGAAAAACCCTTCTACGCCACAACGCGGCACATGCAGTTTCAAACAGGCAATTTTCCATACATTCCATCTGAAGTGTTGGAAGCGGAGCAGAAACTGAAGGGCTTGAATGCTGGAGGCAGCCTGAGCATAATAGAATTAGAAGAAAAGCAATACGCGCCAGAAGAGCTTTTGAACGTGACGAAACAGCTGGTTGAGAAGCAAACGGTGGAGTTTTTCACTTACAACCGCAAAATCACGTATTGTAGCAACTGCAAGAAAAGCTGGTTCGGCACCTTGCACAAGTGTCCTTCATGCGGAGCTATGAGCACGCTGGTAAAGTTTGACAGGTTCAGCTCTACCTAAGCTTGAGCTTATTTAACGGCGCCTAAGACTAGCGCTAGAAGCGCCATTCGGACTACAACGCCGTTCCACACTTGCTGGAAGTAACGCGCCTGCGGTGTCTTGTCAACTTCAGCGGCGATTTCGTCTACGCGTGGAAGCGGATGCAGAATTATCAAGTCTTTTTTCGCGGTGCTTAACGTTTCGAGGTTTATTTTGTAGACGCCTTTGACTTTGGCGTATTCTGCTGGGTCTGGAAACCGTTCTTTCTGTATCCGCGTAACGTATAACACGTCTACTTGCGGGATTACTTTTTCCAAGTTTGAATCTTCAGTTACTGGAATCTTGCTTTGTACTGCCCGAAGCACTTCGCGCCGCATGCGCAGGGATTCTGGCGAGATTAGATACAAGTCGATGTTGTATAGCGAGAGCGCGTACGCAAGCGAGTGCACGGTTCTGCCGTACCGCAAGTCGCCGACCAAAGCGATTTTTAACCCGTCGATTTTTCCTTTCTCTTTTTGAATGGTGTACAAGTCTATAAGCGCCTGCGTGGGATGTTCTTCTGAGCCGCTGCCACCGTTTATTATGGGCACTTTAGAGAGTTCTGCGGCAAGCTTCGCTGCGCCATCAAGCGGATGCCTAAGTGCGATCACGTCCGCGTAATTCTCCACGGTGCGCACTGTGTCCGCGAGGTTCTCGCCTTTCTTCACTGACGCGAGTTCGGCTTCGGCGAAGCCTATGACTGATCCGCCGAGCTTGAGCATTGCGGCTTCGAAGCTTAATCGAGTGCGAGTGCTGGGTTCGAAGAATAGTGTAGCAAGGATTTTTCCTTTAAGCATGTCTGAGCCTTGTGTGGCGATTGGCTCCATGGTTTTGCTTGTGTTTAGGATGTAGGTGATTTCTTCGCGTGAAAAGTCTTCGATTGAGATTATGTCTCTTCCTTGGAACTTCAAACTGGGCACCTAGGAACAAGAGCCTGTAACTGCTAAATAACACTTTTTATGCGGGTGTTCGAAGAACAGCTTCTGGTTAAGAGGACATTAGCTTGTTTGCTTCCGTTACTGCTTTTGCTGAGACTTCAAGCATGTCATCCGTTGGCTCTTTCGTGGTCAATCGTTGAAATGCGAGACCAGGCGCAACAAAAACTCTTGTTATAGGGGAATCTTTGTATTTGCCGCTAAGTCGCAGAAGCTCGTAGGATACTCCTGCGATGACTGGGATGAGTGCTATTCTGTAGGCTATCTTATAGTAGAAATCCAGGTTAGGTGCAATCGAGTAGAGGACGATGCTGACGATTAACACTATGAAAAGGAAGCTGGTTCCGCACCTAGGGTGCAGCCGCGAGTAACGCCGTACATTTTCAACATCCATTGGAACACCAGCTTCATACGCGTTTATAGCTTTGTGCTCTGCGCCATGGTACATGAGTATCCTCTTAAACTCGC
>CAYGYB010000104.1:0-5316 GCA_964354015.1 uncultured Candidatus Bathyarchaeia archaeon | reverse complement strand
ATAGTTTCTCATCGTAAATAATGTTGTCTCTTAATTCTAAAGCTGCAACTGGGCAGACGGAGACGCAGCCACCGCATCGGAGACACTTGTTATTGTTTATGTTCCAAGTCATGAAACCATCAACCTGTGAACATACGATATATTTTGTATATCTTGTTGTATAAGTAAACCCTTATAAACCCTGAAGTGAGCCCTGTCACACCGAGTGTGAGCGAAATGAGTGCGCAATTAACGTTAAGCGCTGAACTCCGCAAGCTTGTGGAAGCCCGCCTTGAACAGACTCTTAAAGGCATAGAAGACACGCTTAATCAAATATTTGAAAAACAAAAAATTACGCCGCAAGAGCTGAAGGAAGAACTGAAAAGCCTTGAAGAAAGCTTCACCATCCTATTCCAGAAATGGAATCTCGAAATACTTTATACACTGTTCCTAAAAACCCCAGTTGGCTTCAGCGAATTCAAGAAAACCCTCAGCATCAACTCGCGCACATTATCCGACAAGCTTAAGCTGCTTAAAACACACGGTTACATCAATAGAACAGTTGACGCTGGACCGCCCCTGCGAGTGGAATACGCGCTCACGAGGAAAGGAAAGAACACGGTGCTTCTTGCGCTGCCGCTGCTATACTACTCAAGCGCCACATGAAACACGCAGATGTCTTAGGACTTCACTAATTTTTTAATGGGCAAAGCTATTTTCGTAGTCTCCTTCACGGTTTCGAAAACCATGCACGTAAGCGTCTTCTCAAGCCCCTTAATGAGCCGCAACTTGTCAACAACGAATTTTCCAATGGCATCCACATTCTCAGCCCTGAGCTTTATCAGCAAATCCCAGTCGCCAGTGATTATGTGCACTTCCTGCACTTCAGAAAACTTGCCGATTTCTTCCGCCACTGTCCGCTGCGAGATTGGAGCGTCATCTGCTTTTGCCCTGTAAGAAACAGAAGCCAGAATGAACGCTGTCGTGCCTGAACCGAGCAGTTCAGGAGCCAGAATTGCCCTGTGTTCTCTTATTATGCCTAATTCTTCCATGCGTTTTATCTTCGCGAAAACAGTGGTTATGGGCGCGTTAATTTTCTTGGCGACTTGCTTGGCGGTGAGGTTGCTGTTCTCCTGTATCAACGTCAGTATAGCCATATCCTTCTCGTCAAGTTTAATCGACATAATTGTAATAATTACAGACATCCAGTATAAAAACCTATAATTTTTGGAAAAATTATGACTTTATTCATAAAAAATTTATTAAGCGCCCTGCATGTTTGTTTCTGCGACAAAATTAAAGCCAAGAGGTAAGCTTCGTGAAAAGCAAACAATCAGTCATACTAAAAAGCTCAGTTTCCGTTGAGGTGCCAAAGCCATTAGAGCAACTTTCAGAAAGCGAACTCGAAAGAAAAGCCTGCATCGGCAAAGTGATGACCTACACTCTGAGGAACCTAACCTGCAAATTCTTGGACAGCGGTTTCCAATGGCTGCTTCCAGTGGCACTTTCTCCGTCAACAGACCCATTGTGGCCTGACGCAGGCGCTTCCATAGAAAAACGAATCGAAGTAGACATCTACGGCAGAACAGTCCGCACAACAGCAAGCATGATAATTCACAAGCTAATAGCCGCCTCAACAGCTTACCCCAAGTTGTTTATATTATCGCCTAACGTGCGCATAGAAAAAGCAGAACGCGCATGCACAGGCAAACACGTTTACGAGTTTACACAGTTAGATTTTGAAGCAAGAAACGCCACGTCGAAGGACATCATAAGCCTTGTCGACGATGTTGTATGCAACCTTGTAACTAGCGTGAAACGCGGCATGAAAAACGAACTAACCTGCTTAGCCCGACGCGATGCCTTAAAAGTTCCAAAGAAACCCTTCAAAATCTACGACAGGCAAGAACTGGAAAAAGAGTACGGTGCAGACTGGGAAACCAGCGTCGCCATGGAAAACGGAGACCCAGTATGGGTTACCAACATACCCCGAGAATTCTACGACTTCGAAGACTTCGAAACAGGCAGATGGGACAACTACGACCTGTTCCTGCCCCAATACGGCGAAGTGCTGTCAGGCGCCAAAAGAGAATGGGAATACGAAAAAATACTCAAAAAAATAGAACGCGACAAAATCAACAAAAACAACTATGCACTGGTGCTAAAACTTGCGAAACAAGGAAGACTGAAGCCGTGCGCAGGCGCAGGAATCGGCATAGAACGCGTAGTCAGCTGGCTAACAGGCGCAAAACACATCGCTGAAACACAACCTTTCCCGAGAATCCCCGGAACAGTAAACGACCTATAACAAAGCAGAGAACAACAATGCCACATTCAACTTTCTTTTCTTGCGCAAAGCTTATCATTTACCTATGCAACTCAGAGAGAGGAATTCGAGCTAAAATGTCAAAAAACGTTGAATACAAGTTACAGCATAACCTTTCCCGAAAATATTCAAATCAGTACATTAACTGTAAGAGTTGAACGAGTGACAAAAAATGAATCCGTACCTTGAAGTGTTGCGGCCAAAACTAAGCCAAGTTAACTACGAGAAACTATCCGCGATAACTAATCCCATAGTTCACGAGTTCATCGCCAAAGCCAATGACCTCTGCAACCCCAAGAACATCTTCATCTGCAGCGACTCAGCCGAAGACATCGCGCACATCCGAAACCAAGCAATCGCCACAGGCGAAGAAAAAGCCATTATGAAACTCACAGGGCACACCGTCCACTTTGACGGCATTCATGACCAAGGTCGAGACCGCCAAGCCACCAAATACCTCGTACCCAAAGGGGTAACCCTAAGCAAGGCGCTCAACCAAATCGACCGCCAAGAAGGCTTGGCAGAAGTAAGAGGCGTACTCAGAGATTCAATGAAAGAACGCACAATGGTTGTCCGCTTTGTTTCTCTTGGTCCGCCTAACTCCATATTCACGATTCTCGGTCTTCAATGCACTGACTCATGGTACGTAGCACATTCTGAAACCCTACTATACAGACCAGGCTATGACGGGTTTCGGCAAGCAGGACTGGACAAAGACTTTTTACGCGTCTTGCACTCGGCAGGCAAGCTAAACGAAAACATGGTCAGCGTAGAACATGAAAAGAAACGCATCTACATCGACCACATGGACAACACCATTTACAGCGTGAACACCCAGTATGCAGGCAACTCCGTCGGCTTCAAGAAACTTGCTTTCCGCCTCGCCATCCGCAAAGCTAACTATGAGGGGTGGCTAGCTGAGCACATGCTGCTTATGGGCGTGCACGGTCCAAGCGGTCGCAAGACTTACTTTGCCGGCGCTTTCCCCAGCGCTTGCGGCAAGACCTCCACTGCCATGCTTCCAAGGGAAACTATACTGGGCGATGACATCGCTTACATCCGCAACATGGATTCAGTTGCCCGAGCAGTTAACGTTGAATCAGGCATCTTCGGAATTATTCAGGATGTCAACCCTAAAGATGACGCTTTAATCTTCAAAGTGCTAAACAGCCCAGCTGAGATTATTTTCTCTAACGTTTTGGTTAAAGATGGCAAGCCCTATTGGCTGGGTATGGGTTGTACGCTTCCCAAAGACGGAATTAACTTTTCTGGGGAATGGTGGGAAGGGAAAGTAGATGAGAACGGCGAAGCCATCCCACTTGCCCACAAGAACGCTCGTTACGCTGTAGCCCTCAAGACATTGGAAAATTGCGACCCTGAACTGGATAACCCTCAAGGAGTAGAGTTAAGCGGCATAATGTATGGAGGCCGCGACGCCAAAGCCTACGTGCCTGTCCAGCAAGGCTTCAGTTGGGAGCACGGTATTATCGCCTATGGCGCATCTTTGGAGACTGAAACAACCTATGCCATTGTCGGTCAAGAAGGAGTGCCGGAGATTAACATTATGAGTATTCAAGACTTTATCTCCATTCCCTTTGGCCAGAACATCTGCAACAACCTAGAGTTCGGAAAGAAACTAGAGAAAGCGCCTATTGTCTTTGGAGTCAACTACTTCCTGCGGGACAAGGACAGCGGGAAATTCTTGAACGATATCCAAGATAAGCATGTTTGGATAAAGTGGATGGAGAGGCGTGTGCATAATGAAGTTGAAGCGATAAAGTCGCCTACTGGTTATCTTCCTCGATATGAGGATTTGCGGAAGCTCTTCAAACAAGTGCTGGACAAAAACTACAGCAAAGAGGATTATGACAAGCAATTCACTATTCGTGTTCCTGAAAACTTGGCTAAGATTGAGCGTGTGCAGCGGTTCTATCAGGAGAACGTTTCTGACACGCCGTTAGAACTCTTTGGAATACTGTATCTGCAACGTGAACGTTTGCTTGAAGCTAAGAAGCGCTTTGGCGACTATATTCCACCCGAGAGTTTTGAAGAGTGAGTGGAAAATGTTTTTCGCAGCTGAATTCAGAAGCAGTCACAGCAGCGAGGTCTGAAAGGGCATTAATTAATTGACAAGTCAAATTTTAAATGTACTCTGCATATTGATTAGTACTTCATAATTGTTAATTATTAATGGCGCTCCATGGAAACAAAGCAAGGAAGAAGTAAAAGGATATGATGAAAAAAGCAGTGGCCAAGAAAAGCGCAGCCTTTACGATAGACTTAACGACGATTGAAGGCGACGGAGCGTTTCCATGTCCAAAATGTGGAACCATGATATCTCCAGAAGACGAAAGTGAAGAACTCTACAAAATCGTTGACACGAAAGTAGTCAATGATGAACTCGTCGAGCTTGTCGTAATGTGCCGTAACTGCGGAAGCACAATAAAACTTGCTGGTTTTGAACAGGCCATCGAAGGCGTACCCAGCGAATAACAGCAGCAAGCGTTTTCTTATTCTGAGTTTTCTACTTATACCAATAAACATTAATCTGGAGAATTCCGTAAAAAGCGGCATTAAAAGAGCACTTTGCCTGATTTTGTTCACGTTTTGCATGGGCAAGCAAGCTATAATAAATGTTATTATCATTATTTTTAACAAGGATACATTTTGCAAATCATAAACAGGTAGCTATACAACTTTTAAATTAGCACGCGTCATACGATGATTCCAAAAATGTATTATAGAGTAAAGCGGTATAATACTCTCAGAGCATAGAGGGTTGTTAATTGTTGAAAAACATGAAAATCGCGCTACTTGAAGATAGACCAGAAGACGCATGGTTCGATTTGAGCTTAAGGCAACTGAGAGTAGGCGAAGTCCGCTTCTACAAAGTTGACGACCTCCTCACTGGCAAATGGCTCTTCAAAGTCTGTTTCGACAAGGAAAACAGCAAAAGCATGGTCAAAGCCATAAAATGCCCTGCTGGAATACTGTTCTCTCAACTGGAAGGC
>CAYGYB010000103.1:0-5333 GCA_964354015.1 uncultured Candidatus Bathyarchaeia archaeon | reverse complement strand
TGTTTCAACATGGTTTTGGTTGTGAAAAGTGCCAATACGGACCTACCCCCTATAGGTTTCTGCATACATTGGCTATTAGGCTCCAAATATGAAGGGCTGATGCGGTTGTGCTTAAGAAAAAGCGGTAAGTTGCCCTGCAATTGCTTTCCAAAAACATTAATTCTTGCTCAAACTGCATTTTACTATTTCACCACCGTTAACCCTTTATCTTTCACCATGCATCATAGCATAAACAGGCGAAATCGCAATGAAATACGAAATCAAATACAAACCCTCCTACGCCATGCTCGTTGTGAATTTGGAGCAGGGCGAAACCATAACCGCTGAGTCAGGCGCCATGACCTACATGGACCCAACCATTGAAGCGCATACAAGAAAACGTGAAAAAAGCCTCTTAGGCAGTTTAGGCTTAAGCCTCATAGGCGGCCAATCCTTCTGGGTTAACGACTACACCGCAACTAGAGGACCCGCAGAAGCCGCATTCGTCTCAGCGCCAGTAGGCGATATAACCATGCTGGAAGTTAAACCAAACCAAGGCTACATCATACAAAAGTCCGCTTACATCGCCTCTACAAACACCGTGGACTTGGACGTAAAATGGGAAGGCTTCACCAAAGGCTTATTCGGGCAAGGCTTATTCATGCTCAAAGTAAAAGGCAGCGGCTTGCTCTTCATAAACACCTTCGGAGCTATAGACATACATACTCTGCAGCCTGGGCAAACAATGATAGTGGACAATTTTCACCTCGTTGGCTTCAGCGACACGTGCAGCTACAAAGTCACCAAATTCGGCGGACTAAAAGAAACCATCCTAGGCGGAGAAGGCTTAGTAACGCAGATAACTGGACCAGGCGAAGTCTACATACAAACCAAAAACCTCAAAGAATTCGTAGACTGGCTCTGGACACTGCTGGAACCCCGCGTACGTTCACGAGCACGCTAAAACCGCCACATTCTTTTTCTATCTCAAGCAGTTTCTGCTGTATACCGCCAAATCATTCATGACGCGGGATTTTGTGACAAAACGTTTTTAATTGCCGAGGCTTGCTAGAATAGTTTAGGCGATTTGAAATGCCAAGAGCCTTTGTGCTGATAAATGTAGAGTCAGGTTCAGAAGATGAAGTTTTGAAGGAATTGAAGAAAGTTGAAGGTGTAGAAGAAGCCTACTTTTCCTACGGAGTGTACGACTTAATTGCGAAAATCAAAGCTGACACAATGGAGCAGCTTAAAGAAATGGTGACGCGCAAAATCAGAGCACTCAGCAACGTTCGATCAACACTAACATTAATAATAATGGACGAATAACACGTTCACTGCACTATCATTACCCAATTGAAGCATAAATCATATAGCATCATGTGTACAAAGTACTATCGAGCCTTATGCAACGGTCTTATTCACGTCTATTAGGTGTAATCGGAAAGCCTAACACGGGCAAATCAACGTTCTTCAGGTGGTGGTTGGGTGATTGGGGTTGTTTTTTGTAAATTGGGTCTTTTTGGTTGGTTTTAGTGCGTTTTTGTTGCTGTGGGCGTTGTGTGTTTTGGTTTGTTTTGTTTTTGTTTTGTTTTGTTTGTAGTTGTGTGTGGTTGCTATGCACTACTTCTTCTCTGGGGCTTTTGAGCTTGTTGTGTTTTGTGTTCTGGGGTTGTTTGGGTTTGTGTGGTGGTTGTGCTGGTTGTGGCAAGCAGCAGGAACGCTGTGTGCGGAGACGAGAAAATGCGACTTGTGTGCTCTTGTCGAGTGTGTTCTAGCTGTGATTTTTCTACTATACCCCCTATCGGGACGAGTGCTTGTGTTTTGGGCTCTGTTCGGTGTTCTGGTTGTGAAACGGGCTCTTCCTTCGTCTTTTTCTGTCCCCAAAAGTCTTAAAGTGCCCTAAAGTGTCCCAAAAAGTCACTGCATCAAGGGTACAGCACGGCATGCATATTGAGTCGCTGTGCATCCCTGCTAGTGGAAAGAGCAAACATGCGCTGGTGACTTCTCTACTGGAGAGCGCGGGTAGCCCGATTAGCCGAATGCCACAAAAAACAAAAGGCGGGTTACAACCAACACACCAGCCTATTTTACTAATATCAGCTTAACAGGCTATCGAAAATTCCGTCGACTATGGCACCCCTATTTTCAAGACGCGCTTAGTCTGCTTGTTTGCCCTTTCAAAAAATTTTAGAAAAAATTTGGACTAAAAGTCAAGTACAATGCAGCCGTCTCGTGTTTTCTAATTATACCTTATAGGTACAAAATAGCAAACCGTTAGTCTCGGGGAGAATCAATTGTTGCTCTTATACATATAGTTCGTCTTTAAGTAACGCTCGAAACTTCATTGGTTTTTTTAATAGAAAAGGTTGTAAATAGATAATTCGTCAAAATTGTAAAATTGTTTTAACAAGTCACATTTATGAGAAATTTGAAGGTGCCGAGTAGTTCTGGAAACTATAAGACAGCTTCTTTTAAAAAGCGTATGGACGGGCTGTTTTCGGTCAAAATACTGGGATTACCGGTCAATTTGAGGGTCAAAAGCAGCATCCTTTACTAGTCAATACTTATGGCAATTGGCTGAAGGTCATCAATTCAATAACTTCCTTACTCACTGTTCATATGGCATATATGTTATTTCTTTACGTTTTAGCTGGCACTTTATAAAGAAATGCCAATTTGTACAATCTTTATAAGGTAATGAGCCTATCGCTTCGTGTAGCTCTTGGAATCGTAACAAAGCTTATAAGTACTATCGACCAATATAGTCTTTGAGGATTAAGGAATCAAATGGAACAGAACGATATAGAAATTAAACAACTCCTGCAGAAAATTCTTTCAGTGTTAAAGCTTACTAACGCTGAGTCTCTCCGTCAAGCAAAGGAGTTAATTTTGAAAAATGAAACTAAGAAGAAAATTTATGAACTGTGTGATGGCAAACATACAGTCGGCGACATAGCCTCCGAGCTTATGACCACACAGCCTAATGTTTCACAGCATCTTTCAAGCCTTCTGGAGTTCGGATTAGTTTTGTACGCTGAAAAAGGCGGTAAGAAATACTACTTTAAGAGCTTGGAGTGAGGCAACTTTGAGTGAAGAACAATCGAACCTTTGTGAAAAAATCGATGAACTAACATTCTGGATGAAGTTCTCCATCTGGACAACGTTTGTCAAGACGCTCAAAGCTACCTTGCCAGATAATATTGACAAACTCGTCTATGAACTCTCGGACGATAGGAGCACACGTGAAATAGCACAATTGGTTTCAAGCAGTGGATTAAAAATTACCCACCAAACGGTTGCAAATATGTGGCAAAGATGGGCTGAAGTGCCTATAGTAATGCCTGCAAATAAAAAAGGTCGCTTCAAGCGCGTTGTTTCTCTCAAATCAATTGGTATTCAAGTTCCTGCTATTGAAGGTCTGCCCAAAGAAGGCGATACAGCTGATGAGTAAAAAGAATAACTCCAATGATAAGACGACGGAAGCAAAATTACTTGATGCATTAAGCAAGCAATCAATGAGTCAAGAAAAAATAGAAACATTACTGCAAGAACTGGTTAAATGGGTCAAAGTCACCAGCCATTCGCAAGTAGGTAAAATTCTGAGCGAACAAGTGCAATCTCAGGGGCAAAAAATTACCTTCAAGAACTCTGATGGCAAAAAGACGACTAAGGAATTGTCTGAACTTTCAGGAATGGACCCAGCCGATATTTCTCGGGACTGGAAAAAGTGGACAAGAGCTGGCATAGCTGAGCAAATTTCAGCGCAAGGCGGAAGCAGAGGGAAAAGTCTTTTCTCTCTTGAAGATTTTGGAATCGACGTGCCTAAAACTATCGAGAAAATCTTACCGGAAAAATCAAAACCAGAGATTAAGGAGGGTTGATGATTGAGTGAGGGAAATACATTAAAGGAGCTTAAATCGATAAAAAACCTGATTATTATTCAACTACTGAAAAGTGGGGCTACGTCAGAAGAAATTGACTTGGCAACTGGAATGGGTGCTGGAAACATTAGAGGAAAGTTTGGTAAAGTTAAACCGTTTCCAGGGGTAACAAAGAAGGGCAAATCACAAAATGGCAATTGATACAACAGATGTTAGGACACATGGAGATGTGCAGATTATCAAGGCAGCGGACTTCCTCTGTGTGTCTGAAGACAGGCAACTCGTTTTTAAAGAAATTTATCGCGGTAAAAGCAGCGGCAAAACAGCGAAAGAAATTGCGCTGAACCTTAATGCGTTAAAACTTCGGTCTGAGATTAGTGCCAAACGGGTTCTTGAATTAGCTCATGCTTTGAGTGGCGCTAGGTTAATACGGACGAACAAAACTAAGGGCGAACTAACCTTTGTGAAGGAAGACTTTTTTTCATTGTATAAAACAAAAATTCTTCATTTGGCTAGAGACAAGGTTGCTAGAGAAAAATTCCGTGCTAAGGTTTATGGGCACTCAACAAATGTAATAATCAAGGTGCCCAGGCCGTCAAAACCAATTAACATCAAGCATTTGACCGTTGACGAAATTGATTCTTTCCAAAAAGTAAGAAACGTGCCAATGGCAACCGTTGGTGTGCCTGTTCCTATTCTTGAAGAGACTTTTCAACAAGGCCTTCAGCGAATTCTTGGTGAGGGCGGAGTCTTTAAAGATTGGGGCGGCGAAGGCGATGACCTCTATTCTACTCGACTGATTCTCAATGGCAAGAGAGTAACAGTAGCCTTTGGGCTGAAGGGACGAGGGACAAAAGGTAAACTCACGCCTGCAAAACTTGGAAAACAAGGGGACCAAATTCAAAGGCTGTTTAGAAGTCCCGCAGAGGTCTTTATCGTACAATATTGGGGGCAAATTGACGAGAGTGTAAGCGAGCAAATGAAACTTCTTGCTGAGTCCAAGTCCGCTAGGGAAGGCAGGCGAATCTATTATGGTGAACTGGATGGGCAAGATACGTTGAGAATTATCAAGGCGTATCCAGATTGCTTTAATGAAGTTCACTTAAAAAGCAAGGTTTAAGCGCTTTCATCCATGTTATTTGCCAATTTTATTTTCTCAAAGAAAAAATTGTGCGCCGCTCACCATCAATTCCTGATTTTCACTAAGAGTGCCGTTAACATAAGCTATCGTTCGGAAACCGTCCTAATGTATGGTAAAAAAAAGGAAACAGTGGAGATATCGCCAATATTGGCGTGTTACAACCAACACACCACGCCATTCAACTTTTCCATACCTAAGTTGCGATACAAAACTGGCTGAAATTTTGAGGGTTCTTTCGAAAATTATTAAAGCAATGCTACGCATAACGTAACGCGGGAGAACATAAATGCCGAAAAAAGAAAAACCGTTAACTAAGAAAGAGCGAGACGAGA
>CAYGYB010000102.1:0-5358 GCA_964354015.1 uncultured Candidatus Bathyarchaeia archaeon | reverse complement strand
TTGTGAAAGTTGCGAAGAAATGGGGCATGGAGTAAGCTTCACTGTTCAGCGGGCACGAGAAGAGCGGCTGGCGCTTTGTGGGCGCTGACTGCCGTTTCCTCTTTTTTGTTTTTGTATGTTTTTAAGCCTATGCGGATTAGGTGTTCGATGAATGTGCTGCGTTTTTCTCTTCCGCGTGTGTTTTCTATTTCGCGGAATAGTTGTGGGTCCATGGTTATGCTGATGTTGTGCTTCATAAGTGTAGCCCCTTTACACTGTGTATATTTAGTATACTGAAAAGCTTTATTAGCTTTACTGCACAAAATACACGGCGAGGCAACAAGCATGAAAACTTTACGCATAAGCGACGATGCACATCAGAAATTAACCGCAATGCTCGGCGAAATCACAGCGCAAACAATGAAAATGCAAACTTACACTGACGCCATAGAAAGTTTGCTTAGCCAAAGCGTGATATTGCCGCCTGAACTGCTCAACGAAGCAGAAACCTTCCTTGAGGCAAACAAGCATTTAGGCTACACGACGCGTGAAGAGTTCATACGCGATGCCATCCGAAGCCAACTTGGCTTATTAAAAGAGCAGTACAAGTGCATTGAAATTCCGAAAGAAGAATATGATAAACTGCAGCAGGCGATTCGCGACATGGACACAGGCTTCCTGAGCGCTGACGATTTTATTGATCAGCAGATACGGAAATTGCTGGAGCAGTATGCGGCTTGGGTTAAGGAAAGAGAAGACTACTCAGAAAGATAAAACCCACGCAACGCGATTGCGGGCTGGTTCTAAGCAGCTCTTGAGCAAACCCTACATAAAATCTGTACAATGACAAAGATTACGCTAACTGCGGCAGACCGCTTGGCGTTGAACTATTTTCAACCTGCTCCATTGCCGTTTCATGATTTGGGTTTTCCATCGATGTAATCCATAAAACGTCAAAGTAATCCTGTGCCATAGTTATCAAACTCTGACTGTTTGACCACAATTCAGGAGAATCAGGCAAACTCGTTGTCGGATTTACGGCGAGGCTGATCTCTTTCCTATCATATATGCCCAATACAGTATCGGGACATTTAGGAACAAACCTTATTTGGCAAACAGGACTTTTTCTGATGAACTTTATTAAATTTTCCTCAGCTTTGCCTCGTGTAGGGTTTTCTACGATGAAACGCACTCGGACATTTCTAGCATGTGCCCGCTCAAAGCTTTCAGTAAAGACATTATTTATTCCGTTCGAGAATCTCTTCCAAGAAAGAAGAACGTCCAGACTTTTTTGAGATTTTTCAATGGCGTTTCTTATTCGATTAACACCTGTTTTGCCTTGGGGAACCAGAACGAATTGGGGTTCATCTTCCTTCAATGGCGTTTCTATGCCGCTTTTTTTGAATCTCTTAAGTATCTCTCTTGCTGTTGCCTGCAATTCAGAAGTTT
Organism: uncultured Candidatus Bathyarchaeia archaeon; assembly: GCA_964354015.1. Classification (GTDB taxonomy): domain Archaea; phylum Thermoproteota; class Bathyarchaeia; order Bathyarchaeales; family Bathycorpusculaceae; genus JAOZHU01. The sequence continues at coordinate 3,930 of CAYGYB010000102.1, read as the reverse complement.
CTTCTCTTCTGTGTTCCATTAAGATTGAGATGGCGTCTCGCACGGGGATAGCTTTGAACTTGGACGGGGCTGATACGGTTTTTTCAACTAACCCCAACTTTTCAAGCGTCGCCATCACACGGTAAACATCTGACCTTGCAACCTTTGAATTTTTCGAAATCGCCTTCGCCGTAGACAAGCCCGATTGATAAAGGGCTGCGAAAATTCTCGCCTGAGCAGGAGTAAGACCCAAACGAGTAAACATCAAAACTTCAGGCTGCTGCTCCACCCCACAACCCCTAAAACCATAAATCATCGTAGCAAACTTAAAGTTTTCGCCTGTTAGTGCAGACAACACTAACCAGTTCTTAAATAATCATTCACCCCTCTCCTCTTCAGAGGATTCTCAAAACTCAATTAAAAAATAAAGGAGAAACGAAAATGCAAAACAACATAAAAACAAGAACAACCGCGGTAATAATTATAGTTCTCTTGATGGCTTCTATTGCACTATTGACGATCCCAGTCAAAGCACAAGAAACAGCACATGGCGGAAACCCAACTACCGGTACATGGAGCACTACAATACCTGCTGGTGTCACAGTCAGTTATACAATTAACTCCCATCCCTACCTTAGCTTCTCACCTAACCCAATAGGACTTGGTCAAGAACTGCTCGTTAACATGTGGCTTACCCCACCCTCTGCCGAAAACAAATATCTTGCAGGATACACAGTGACTATTACAAAGCCAGATAGTACGCAAGATGTAATTGGCCCGCTTAACTCTTACGTTGCAGATGGAACAGCTTGGTTTTCCTACATAGTTGACCAGGTTGGCGAATGGAAACTAAAGTTCAGCTTCCCAGGAGAATACTTCCCAGCAGGACGCTACCTTAACGGACAAATTGTGACCAGCGGTGGAACACTCTACCCAGCACATTACTACTTACCTGTCTCTACGTCAGAACAAACTCTCACTGTGCAGAATGAGCAAGTGATGTCGTGGTCATCCCCACTTCCGACTGATTACTGGACTAGACCCATACAACCAAACAACAGAGAATGGAACGTGATTGCAGGAAACTATCCATGGGGACAACAAATGGTAGGCGGTCAATATTCCGTGAGGGATGAATATTACGGACCATACATCACGGCGCCAAACACTCCGCACATCGTCTGGAAAAGGCAGAAACAGTTGGCAGGCATCATTGGAGGAGAAACAGGAAATTTCGCTACATTACCCTTTAGTGTTGGAACTCCAAGCGTAATCTACATGGGAAGATGCTACGAGACAATGACTGTGCCAATTAACGGTTTGCCAACAAGCTGCGCGGTATGCTATGACCTACGCACAGGAGAACAATATTATGCAAGACCAATTGCTTCAGGAGGCATAACGCCTACTCACATTGCTTACTGGTCAGGAGTCGACACCTCAGTGCCTGGCGCGGGAGAAGCTGCAAGCTACGGAGTGGAACTTCACACCATAAGCGGCGGCAGATTATACAAGATTGATCCTTTCACTGGAGCCGTAAACGTGAACGTCACGCTTCCAACAATGAGGCAATATGAGATGATGTACCGCGACGGCTACTACCTGAGCTACAATTATACTGGCACTGCAGGCTCTGCAGAGGAAAAAGGCGTTTTGTACAACTGGACAGAACAGGGATCATCAAGTACCTTTAGTTCAAGAATAGTGAACACCTATAACGTTACCATACCGCACAGCTACAGAGCTTATAGTGTAAGCGACCTATACGGTCTTTTAGGCTGTTATGACCCAGACACTGGAATAACCGTAATACAAAGCAGATTCATCTACGGAAACGTCTACGGATACAGGCTTGAGGCAGTGAACCTAATAACTGGACAATTATTGTGGAACATCACATCCAGTTCAAGCGATGTAGCAGCAGCCTATAGGCCAACCAACGGCTGGTGCAGACACGGAATATACGTGGCTGAAATGGAGCGAGGATACTGGCAAGCTTGGGATGAACGAACTGGCAAAGTACTTTGGACGACTGAAATGAAGGACGACCCTTGGGGTGAATTCTGGATGTACGATGAAGCAGCATATCAAAACCTCTTGTTCGGCGTCGGATACACTGGCGTCTGGGCTCTTGATGAAGTTACGGGAGAAGTGGTCTGGCACTATTCTGACCCAGCGCCCCCATTTGAAACCCCATACTCATCTAACGGTACAAGCTGCTATTCTGTCCAAGCAATCAGAGTTGCTGACGGAAAAATCTATGTATGCAACGACGAACACACAGCAACACAACCCGCAACCCGAGGCTGGGGCCTCATCTGCCTCAACGCTACCACAGGCGAGTTCTTATGGAAGATAAAGGGCACACGAATGAGCCCGGGCCCTGCAGCTGACGGCTACTTAACAGCAGGCAGCAGCTATGACGGATACATGTACGTGCTGGGCAAAGGCAAAAGCGCCACAACAATTGAAGCACCATTAACTGCCATAACGCTAGGACAAAAAGTCGTCTTAAAAGGCACAGTACTAGACATGTCTCCAGCTCAACCAGGCACCCCATGTGTATCCAAAGAATCAATGGCAGCTTGGATGGACTACCTACACTTGCAAATGCCAATTCCAGCAGACGTAAAGGGGGTTTCAGTGTCACTAGACACTCTTGATCCCAACAACAACTTTGTACACATCGTCACGGTCACAAGCGACATGAGCGGCACATTCAGTTACATGTGGCAACCAGAAGTTCCAGGCAAATACACTGTAATGGCTACGTTCATGGGTGACGACTCGTACGGAAGTTCATATGCGGAAACTGCAGTAGGTGTAGTTGAAGCGCCACCAGCAACGCCAACGCCTGAACCGCCACAAGCACCGCCAGACTACACGTTGCCTATTATAGGCACTGGAATCGCGATGATACTTGCAGTTGCAATTGTTGGAATATTGATGCTCAGGAAGAGATGAAATGGCAAGGCGAAGCCAAAATTCAACTTCCCCTTTCTTAGTCAAAAATCTATTCAAGAATTTTGGAAGGGGGCTGAAAAGGCTCTGCATAATAAAAGTGACTGCAGCTTTGTCTCCTGAAGAGTTGCACTCTTTTTCTCCTTTAGTTTGATCCACAGAGCCTCAGCAAACCCTTTCCTAAAATCAAACAAACAGCACTAAATCAATAACTCTACCTTCATTACTACTGAAAAAATCTATTTGCTCAAAACAAAATCGCGCAATCCCAGATCAAGTTTCACCCGCTATGTAAAGAAGTGTATAGAAGGTGGCTATAGACTGTGCTGAGTGTAGCAGTTCCCGTTTTTCTGTCATTCTCTGCTCCAGAAAAGGTAAACCTTGCTTTGCGCTGAAAAGCTTAATCGTTTAAGCACTTTTGCCAGTTCGCAAGCGTTTAGTGCTGCGATTTTAGTCGTGAATTCTTCGTGTTTTGGGTAAACGTTGCGTAAGCCAGCTAAGCGTCTGCGCGTTGTTGCGTCGTGTTTGGATAACTCTGACAGCACGTTTCGCACTGCTTCGCAGCCAATTTTGCTGATCATGCGTTCGTCGTAGCTTAAGCCAGCAAGCAATGCTGTATCGAAGCCAAGTTTGCTTAACTTTGCCAGTGCTTCAGTTACAGCGGTGCTGGGTTTGCTTTCGGTTATGCGGTGCATTCCTGCGTGCTCGAAAAAAGGGTTTATGCGTGCCATGACTGCTACTGTTTCCACGTGGGGTGTTCCTGCTAGGGGGAGTGTTTCGTGGACGAGTTTTGCGCCTAGGCCTATGCTGCGGTATTTTGGGTGTATTACTACGCGGGTGATTGTGCTTATTTGTTGTTGTAGTTGTTGGATTGTGCCTTTCCATGTTTTGCTTCGTCCGAAGCACATTGGTGGTGGATGACTGTAAACGATGGTGCCGCAAATTTCGCCTTTGCGTTTTAGGGTGAAGATTTTGCGTGGTGCTGGGCAG
>CAYGYB010000101.1:0-5405 GCA_964354015.1 uncultured Candidatus Bathyarchaeia archaeon | reverse complement strand
AAACACACGCATATTCCTAAAAATGAGCAAATAACTTTTTCTATATTTCGCTTCCCTGACAGAACAGCGGTTCCGCTGGAACTAAGCTCCAAACTATCGCACAACCGAAAAAATACACTTCACTGAAAAACAGCCACACGCAACTGACACAACAAAAAGTAACCAAAAGTAACTAACAGTAACCAGTTGTTTTTAATTTGTTTTTTCAAAGAAAGCGGGTCCGATGGTGTTCACACCTAATTAGGTGCAGACACGGTCGCAAGAGCGCACGCCAGTATGGTCTTTGCATAGAGAATAGTTTCATAAGCCTTATACATCTTGCAGAGTGACCTATTACCAGAGTGGGCATACGGAGGAGGAAGGGTAGATGAAGCCCATGGTTGCATTCTTCTTAATCAGTTTTCTATCTATGAACATTTTTGTCTGCAATGCTTTTGTCGCATCAACGGTTGCCCTAGATGATACAGCAAAGATTGGCGGGAGCCTCGCGGACCAAACTATTTCTGTTAGCCAATCGCAACCTAACGATCCAAGACTGTTTATTTCCCGTTTCGATACGCAAGGAATGGGTGATGCACTGAGATTGGATTTCGTGCCCGGCGAGATTATCGTGAAATACAAGAGTGTTGCGGCAAAACCTGATTCTCTTGAGCGTTTAAACCAGAAATTTGGTCTCACTTGTGCCGAAAGATTATTTGCGGCTAAAACAACCGAGTTATCAAAAATATACAAACTAAAGTTTGGCACCGACGCAAACGTCCTATTACTCGCTGAAAAGTACGCTTCCGACCCGAACGTCGAATACGCCGAACCAAATTATATCTATCACACTTTCGCGACGCCCAACGACAGTTACTACGGACAGCAATGGGCGCACCAGAAAATCCAGTCTGAACTCGCTTGGAACATTGAAACTGGCCGATCCGACGTTGTAATTGCGGTAGTAGACACTGGCGTCGACTGGAACCACCCAGACCTTGCGTCAAACATCTGGAACAATACAGACGAGATAATCGATGGGATAGACAATGATGGCAATGGCTACGTCGACGACATAAGAGGATATGACTTCGTTGACACAGTATACTCCGCATATCCCGGTGAGGATAGCACAGTAAGAGATAACAATCCTATGGATTTCCATGGGCATGGCACTCACTGTGCAGGAATCGCAGCGGCCGTCACGAACAATTCTTTGGGTGTAGCTGGCGTGAGTTGGAACTGCAAGATAATGCCAGTTAGGGCTGGATTCAAGACTCAATCTGGAGGAGGTACACTCGAAGATGATGACGCTGCATTGGCAATTGTGTATGCAGCTGCGAACAACGCAACCATAATCAGCATGAGTTGGGGTGGCGAAGACTTCTCTGGCCTCATCAAAGACGCTTTAGATTACGCGTATTCCAAAGGATGTGTTTTGATTGGGGCAGCAGGAAACGATAACGTAAGTCAGAAATCGTATCCTGCTGGATTTGACAATGTTATTTCCATAGCAGCCGCTGACAGCAGCGACCAAAAAGCTTCTTTCTCGAATTTTGGTTCGTGGATAGACGTGTCTGCTCCAGGCGTCAATGTTCTCAGTACCTTGTTTAACGACACCTACGCTAGTAAATCGGGGACATCTATGGCTGCGCCCTTCGCAGCGGGGTTGGCAGCTTTGGTTCTGTCAAAGAATCCGAGTTTTTCTAACGAACAAGTCTTAAACATTCTGCGAAGCACATGTGACCCTGTAGACTCGGCGAGATACATCGGGCTAGGAAGGATAAACGCATACAAAGCCGTGCAAGTAGATTCGATTATGTCAGCAAACATTAATTCTGTACTTGATGACGCTAACGTTTCCGCGACAATCAATATAGTTGGCACTGCAAAAGGAGAAAATTTCAAGGAGTATTCAGTAGAGTATGGTTCAGGTGCATATCCAATTTCTTGGGCACTCCTTAATGTTTCCACTCTTCCAGTGCTGAATGGGGTGCTAGCTGTTTGGAACACAAGTTTGGTGCCTGATGGAGAATACACGGTAAAATTGACAGTTACCAGTTTCAGCGACGCGAAAAGTGAAGACAGGGTCAATCTAAACGTTAAGAATACTGTTACTCCAGCTGTTTATATTAGGTCTGATGGCTCAGTAGATCCAGCTTCTGCGCCGATTTTAAATGTTGGAAACGTCTCTTACACGTTCACAGCTGACATTTACGATTCAGTCGTGGTTGAGCGTGACAACATCGTGGTTGACGGCGCAGGACACATGCTTAAGGGTGCAGGAACGCGCGCTGGAATAGACTTGAGTGGAAGAAGCAACGTTACCATAAAAAACATAGCAATCAGAGACTTTTGTTGGGGCGTCTTTTTATTCGGCTCGTCTGAAAACACATTATACGCAAACAGAATGACAAACAACACTGACTATGGCATACACGCCTTCGACTCTTCAGACAACAGCATATACGCAAACACCCTAACAAACAATGGCAAGGCTGGCATCTGGCTATATGACTCTTCGGGCAATAGTGTATCTGCAAACAACATAACAAGCAATGTCAATGGAATATACTTCTACTACTCCTACAACAACAGCATATTTGCAAACACCCTAACAAACAACAACTACTATGGCATCCGCCTCGAGACTTCTTCAGGCAACCTTGTTTGCCATAACAATTTCCTTGGCAACATGATACAGGCATATGCAAACTTCGGATACCCAAATGTTTGGGATGATGGTTATCCTTCTGGCGGCAACTATTGGAGTGACTACGCTGGCGTTGACCTCTACAAAGGTCCATACCAAAACGAGACCGGCAGCGACGGAATAGGCGATGCGCCATGCATTATCGAGGCTAACAATGTAGATAATTATCCTCTGATGGGTTCTTGGAATCCAACCTTATCAGTTGAAGGTGCCACGACGTGGTATTGGATATCCAACACGACCGTTAACAGTGTTGCTGTTGGCGATGTGGACGGTGATGGTCAAAAAGAAACAGTTACGGGCGGAACCTTCTATGATGGCAGCCGGGATGTAGCTCAACTGGTGGTTTGGAACAGCTCTTCCTTAGCGCCTGAACGGTTAACGGCATGGTACTGGTTTGACAACACCACAATCAACTCAGTAGCCACAGGTGATGTGGATGGCGGCGGCGGAGTGGAAATCGTCACTGGCGGATACTATTTCGACGGCACACGCAAGGTTGCTCAGTTGGTCGTTTGGAACGGCTCAAACTTAGCTGTTGAGAAAATCAGAACGTGGTACTGGACTAACAACACTGTGATCAACTCGGTTGCGTTAGGCGACGTGGACGGTGACGCTCAAGTGGAGATTGTTACCGGCGGATACTACAATGACGATACAAGGAACATTGCTCAGCTTGTTGTGTGGAATGGAACTGACTTGTCGGTTGATAGGCTGACAACATGGTACTGGACAAACAATACCGTGATAAACTCGGTAGCCGTAGGCGATGTTGACGCGGATGGTCAAGTGGAGATTGTTACGGGCGGAACCTTCTTTGACGACACACGCGATGTAGCCCAACTGGTGGTCTGGAACGGTTCTGGTTTGGCTGTGGATAGACTTACGACTTGGTACTGGACAAATGACACCGCCATAACCTCTGTAGCTTTAGGTGATGTTGATGCTGACGGGCAAACCGAAATAGTCACCGGCGGATACTTCAATGACAACGCAAGGAACGTTGCTCAGCTTGTAGTTTGGACAGGTTCAGCATTGGCTGTTGACAGGCTAACGACTTGGTACTGGATTGGCAACACAGTGATAAACTCGGTTGCGTTAGGCGATGCTGACGGTGATGGCGAAACAGAAATCGTTACAGGTGGATACTTCAATGATGGCATGCGTAACGTAGCTCAGATGGTTGCTTGGAGCGGTTCCAGCCTGGCGGCTGAGAATATCCGAACTTGGTACTGGGTCAACGACACTACGATAAACTCTTTATGCCTCAGCGACATAAACGGCGACTTCACAGACGAAATAGCAACCGGCGGAGCATACAATGACGGATCACGCTGGAATGCTCAGTTGGCGGTTTGGGGCATGAGACAAATAGTCTAATTCTGCAGATTGCCGTATTCCTGCATTTGCGAGCACAACAACGACAGACTCGCGAATTGTAAAATATCACGAGTAAGAAATCCTTAAGCCGAAATCCCGCAAATAGAAAAAGAGAGGAGTTGTGGGTGACATCTCCACCTGACTGGGGGGTCAACGTGTAGGGATTAGCCTTTCTTTATTGATGAGGTTGAATGCAGTTGCAGTTGCACTAGTGATGAAATGGGCCATGAAGAAAGTATATAACCACCTGACTCGTCAGTCTTAACCAACCAAAAATCGCAGCCGCCAACACCAACCGGGAGTGCACATGCAAAGCTCCATACGCCCGCAATTGCGTATCCTCCATCAGACGTCGCAACCAACGAGTGCGTACAAAGAACAAGAAAAGCCGTTGAAAACTCTTATTAATTCAGAAAACCGAATGTGTATTGTGGGGAGTGGAAATGTGAATGGAAAAGCAAAAATTCTTTTTTTATTGCTAACTTCAATTTTATTAGCGGGAATAGTCATTCCATGTGTCCTGGCTCAAGATTACGGCAATTATGAAACAATTTCCCTTGATCCAAATAACAGGTCTAAAAGTCTGACAGTAAGCTTGAACTCTAATGACACACTTTACTATGACTTCAAAGCAACAAATAAGATAACATTTTGGATTGAAGACCCTACTGGGAGCCAAATCGAGCCGCCCTTTAATTATGTTAAGCGCAATTATGGCAATGGATTAATGCTTCAAGCCGATAGCAGCGGGGAATATTCACTAAAGTTTTCTCTTCCGCAGGACGTCGCGGAATATACCACAGTTGAAATAGGATATGATATTAGCCGTTACAACCAACCAACCCCTTACGATACACAAGCCAATTACATAGCGCTGGGAGTACTAGTTGCTGTTGTTGCAGTTGTAATTGTAGCTGTTCTGAAAATGCGTAAGTAACAGCAGAAGAAATCGTGAAGAAATTGTTGAGAAACTAAAACATTAATTTTACCTGAACGTGTATGTACTCGGCAAAAAGAAGGAGTTATGCGGGAGAAATCCTTCTCAAAATTGCGTCATAGAAAATGGCAAAGGTCTGTAGGGTTTACACTCGTAGAGAATGATCACTTAGTTTTGGGCAGCATTAGGTTGAGCACTTTCTTCTAGAAGATTCTTACTTAAATCTTATAAGTAAAACTGGGCGAACAAAATAAGTTGGAAGCGGAAGGGTAAATGCGGAAGATTATTTCTGGAACGATACTAATATTGCTGGTATTCAGTGTTTTTCCTTTGGCTTCTATCATTCAGCCTGTGAGGGCGGCAGGTGAGCCGGTTTATATTAGGGCTGATGGGTTG
>CAYGYB010000100.1:0-5454 GCA_964354015.1 uncultured Candidatus Bathyarchaeia archaeon | reverse complement strand
TGAACAGGGTTGAAGCGGTTATCCGCGCGTTTGACCCGTGCCTAAGCTGCGCAACCCACGCCGTCGGGCAAATGCCCTTGGAAGTGCAACTGGTGAACTCTGAAGGCAACATGGTGGACCGTGTGATTCGATGACTGGCTGTTCTATATTCAATTTATTCACCTTACCAATGAGCTTGGTAATAGACTCGCCCTTTTCCGAATTCATGGGTGAAAGCAAAGGTCGCGCCGGAACTCCAACTCGCCACGACTTTTGCATCATTGTCCAAGTCAGTTACAGCAGAACCCGATTCACCTTCCGTCGAGAAGAGCAAGTCACTGGTTGAAATCTGCGTTCCAAAGGGATTCTCATAAACAACATTTGCAGACCCTCCTGTGTTCACGAATGATGCGGCCCCTAGCCAATCCTTCAAAGAGGCTAAATTCGTTCCTCCCAAAAGATATGGCCAACGATCCTTGCAGTAAACTGAAAATTGTGTTGGAACACCATACAAGACAACCACGTCACCTCCATTCGCGAGGTACTCTCTGACCAAAGGCACATGTTTGGGCTCAACAGCCCACAACGCCTCAAAAACAACAAGGTCATAGCCGCTTAGGTTCTCTGGGACATCCCCTTTGAACGTCACTTTGAAACCGCGCTGTTCTAATGTTGTGGATATTTCTGTTCGCCAGTGGTCCATTAGTTCTTCTGTGAACCATGGACGACCCCAATCAGCACCATCTGTTAAATGATGTGCTTCCCAATTGTCTTTGTTATTTATGTACAATGCCTTTGTGCCATTACCAGCAGCCCATCTAGCTCCAGCTCCAAGAAGCTTCAAACTGAGGTCTAACTCTGACTGATTGCTCGGTGTCGGAGATGGTGTTGGAGATGGAGATGGCGTTGGAGAAGGAGATGGCGTGTCTGTTTCGCGGTCAATTGTTAAAATAAGGTTTGCAGCTGGAGCTGTGGATGCGATTGTTAGCCATGCCGTGAGTTTTTGTGTCCCAGGCATTATGCTGTAGTTATGGTTGCTGAAGGTAACATATCTTGCTTGATATTCTGTGTCATTCAAGCGGAAATCAAATTCTACAAAGTACGCCATAGAAGCCAAGTTCTGAACGGTTATTTCGAAAGTCACATTTTCCCCTGGATAAAGACTAAAACTCGTCGGGTAATCTAATATTTCGAGAGGTTCTTTGACTTCAAGCGGTATGCTCACAGGCTGTAGAGCATAAACTGCAAAACTTGCCACAAATACGGTAGAAAGCAGTAATGCAATTACGAGAAAAACCCTAAACACACTCCACTTTTTCACAGATTCAAACATGCATATTACCCATCATAATCTAAGCTTTTTCTGCGGTAAAAGCGTTTTTATCAAGGATTCTTGACTAAACAAGCCTCAGGCTGCCCGTTTTTAGTCAAGGTTTCTTGACTAAACGCCCCGTTTCATGGGTCAAGATTTCTTGACAAGCACCGCAGCTGCGATTCAGCCTATTTATAGTTTAAATAAGGGGGCTATAGACTGTTCCGAGCATATCAGTACAGCTTAATTATTCTTTCAGCGACCGCAGAAACAGCCTTTCACCCAGAATATATTCAATATGGAAAAATCACCTGAAAAGTGGCTGAAGCTTTATGTAGTTGATATAGGAATTGTGAATATCCATGCGCGCATGGCGCATTTGTAATGTTGCCTAAAGGTGAAGCATAATGGCTGAAACGGCACCCGCAAAAGAGCCAATAAAAGCCTCCGAAATCGACCCAAAATTCAAATACGAACTCACCAAAATGCACGGAGGCGAAAAACTTCTAAAATGCTTCCAGTGCGGAACCTGCACTTCAGACTGCCCAGTAGCAAGATTCAGCGACACTTATCGCCCACGGCAAATAATTCGCATGGCACAACTCGGACTCAAAGACCGCGTGTTAAAAAGCGACACCCTATGGCTGTGCGCAGCATGCTTCACTTGCACAGACCGTTGTCCGCAAGATGTTGAAGTAGCTAGCGTAATCCGCGTTTTAAGAAACTTGGCAGCGGAAAAAGGCTGTGTGCCCCAAGTGTTTAAGGAACAAGCTTGTTGCATACTGGATTCAGGTTACGCTTACAAAATCCCCGAATTACGCGTAAAGAAACGCGAAACCCAAGGTTTGCCACCATTACCAAAAGGCAATCCAGAAAGCGTGCGCAAAACGCTTAAGGGCGTAAAATTCTTCGAAATCGCCGAGAAGAAAGGTGAATCAAGTGGGCAGTAAATACCTGATTTTCCTCGGCTGCGCCATCCCATACCGTGTTTCAGCTTACGAAATATCCGCACGCAAAGTCCTAGCTAAACTAGGCGTGGAACTGGTGGAAATGCCCGAATTCAACTGTTGTGGGCTGCCATTGGATCCAGTTAGTCACGAAACCATGCTCATCCTCGCCGCACGCAATTTAGCCTTAGCCGAGCAGCAAGGCTTGAACATTCTCACGCTGTGCCCAGGCTGCGCAGGTACGCTAAAGAAAGTTAACAAAATCTTAAAAGAAGATAAAGCTCTGAGAGAGCAAATCAACGCTCACCTGAAAGAAGCAGGATTAGAGTTCAAAGGCACAGTTACAACAAAACACTTACTTCAACTTCTAAAAGAAGACATAGGCATAGAAACAATACGCAAAGCCGTAACTAAGCCATTAACCAACCTCAAAGTAGCAGAACACAACGGCTGCCACATACTACGCCCAAAAGAATACATAGGCTTCGACGACCCCGAAGACCCCCAAACGCTTAAAGCACTCATCGAAGCCACAGGCGCCACATGCTTAGATTATATGGATGAAACGGAATGCTGCGGCGCGCCAAGCGTAGGCGTAAGCGACAAAGTCGCACTCCAACTCGCAAGAGACAAACTAAACCACATCAAAATGGTCGACGCACAAGCGTTGATAACGATTTGCCCGTTCTGCCACATAATGTACGACACGAATGAGCTGCGCATCGAGAAAATGTTCAACGAAGTTTACGGCATCCCAGTTCTGCATTATCCTCAGCTGCTAGGCTTAGCCATGGGCATGACGCCTGAAGAACTCGCCTTCAACGAACTAAGAGTTAACGCGTCACAATTAATCAAGCAAGTCACAGAAGGAGCAAAACAAGAATGAGCAAAAACAAGTTAAAAATAGCCTTCTACTGGGCTGCAAGCTGCGGCGGATGCGAAATCGCCGTGCTAGACATCAACGAGAAAATCCTTGACGTAGTACAAATCGCAGACATCGTGTTCTGGCCCGTAGCCATGGACGTCAAATACAGAGACGTTGAAGCAATGCCTGACAAGCACATAGACATCTGCTTCTTTAATGGCTCAATCCGAAATTCGGAACAAGAGCACATGGCAAAACTCCTACGCAAAAAATCCAAAACCCTTGTCGCTTTCGGCTCATGCGCCCACGAAGGCTGCGTACCTGGCTTAGCGAATTTGAACGACCGCAAAGAAATCTTCGCACAAGTCTACCTGAAAGACAAGTCAAACGTCAACCCACAGGGCGTTGTTCCTCAAACCAAAACAACAGTAAAAGAAGGCATATTAACGATTCCAGAGTTCTACGACACCGTCAGAACTTTGGCGCAGACAGTTGAAGTAGACTATTACCTGCCTGGTTGCCCACCACCAGTTAAACTCATCGCTAACGCTGTAGACGCCATAGCAAAGAACGAGTTGCCGCCAAAAGGCACAGTTCTCGCACCGCTCAAAGCAGTATGCGACGAATGCCCCAGAAAACGGGAAAACAAGAAAATCACAAAGATTTACCGAGTTTACGAGAAAACCCCTGAACCAGAAAAATGCCTGCTGGAACAGGGCATAATATGCATGGGACTTGCCACACGCAGCGGCTGCGGCGCACAATGTTTAAACGTTGACATGCCCTGCACAGGCTGCGGCGGAGCTGCCCCAAACCAGCCAGAAGTAGGCGCTGGAATGATAACCGCCTTAGCTTCCATACTCGGATATGACGAAGAGAAAATGTCTGAGAAGGATGCGGAGAAGCTGATGAGCCAAATAAAAGACCCTGTCGGCACGTTCTACATGTACTCGTTACCCGCTTCGATAATGAAAAGAAAAGTGATTAAGCAATGAAAGAAGTAATCATAGACCCCATCACGCGGCTTGAAGGTCACGGCAACGTCTCCATATTCCTGAACGACGCAGGCGAAGTGGAAAACGCTTACCTGAAAATCCCAGAGCTCAGAGGCTTCGAAAAATTCTGCATCGGAAGACGAGCCGAACTCATGCCCATTTTAACTACAAGAATCTGTGGAGTCTGCCCAGTTGCTCATCATTTTGCTTCTGTGAAAGCTTTAGACGCAGCTTTCAACGTTGAACCGCCATCAGCCGCGAAAAAACTCAGAGAACTCATGTACGCTGGATACCTGATCTACGACCACACTTTGCATTTTTACTATTTAGGCGGACCAGACTTCATCGTTGGTCCAGACGCGCCTCCAGCGAAACGCAACATTTTAGGCGTCATCGAAAAAGCAGGCTTAGACGTGGCGAAAGAAGTCATTAAACACAGGGCTTATGGGCAGAAGATCACGGAGATTCTAGGCGGCAAAGCCACGCACCCCGTATGCGGGTTGCCAGGGGGCATATCTAAGCCGTTAAGCGAAGAGAAGCGGCAGGAAATTCTGAAGATGGCTGTCTCCAGCGTGGAATTCGCCAAGTTCACCCTCAAGATTTTCCATGACATTGTCTTAGGCAACAGCAAGTATGTGGACATGATTAAAAGCGACGCGTACACGATGAAGACTTACTACATGGGCATGGTGGATAAAAACAATAAAGTGAACTTTTACGACGGAAAAATACGCGTGGTCAACCCCAGCGGGGGCGAATTCGCCAAGTTCGAAGCAAAAGATTATCTAACGCATGTGGGCGAACACGTGGAAGAGTGGACCTACTCAAAGTTTCCGTTCCTGAAAAAAATCGGCTGGAAAGGCCAAGTTTACGGCGCTGACAGCGGAGTCTACCGCGTTGGTCCTCTTGGAAGATTGAATGCTTCTGACGGCATGGCTACGCCGCTGGCGCAGGCAGAGTATAAGGTTATGTACCAGACTTTAGGCGGTAAACCAGTGCATGGCACTTTAGCTTTCCACTGGGCACGCTTGATTGAACTGCTGTATGCTGCTGAACGCGCAGTAGAACTCGCTAGAGATCCTGAAATCACGAGTACGAACGTGCGTAACAAGCCAGGCGAGCCTGGCGAAGGCGTGGGCGTGGTTGAAGCGGCACGCGGAACGCTGTATCACCATTATGTGCTGGACAAGGACGCGCTTGTTAAAGATGTAAACATGATTGTGGCTACGACCAACAATTACCCAGCTATCTGCATGTCCATCCGTGACGCGGCTAAGGGCTTGATTCACGGCGGCAAAGTGGATCAAGGCGTGCTTAACATGGTGGAGATGGCTTTCAGGGCTTATGACCCGTGCT
>CAYGYB010000099.1:0-5500 GCA_964354015.1 uncultured Candidatus Bathyarchaeia archaeon | reverse complement strand
GCTGATAGGCGTGTTTTTCGGCAACGCCATTGAAGCGTTTTTCAGCAATCTGCTGCCAATAGCAGGCGCCTTCGCTATCTGCGGCATTGCACTTTACAGTTCAAAAATTGGAAACGAAAGCAAAGACGGCATAGGCTACTTGGAAGCATTGACAATAGGCATAGCTCAGGGCATAGCTATAATTCCTGGGTTATCGCGAAGCGGCTTGACAATCGCCGTGGCGCTTTTGCTTGGAATAAAACGCGAGAAAGCCTTCAAGTTTTCCTTTTTACTTTCAGTTCCAGCTATAATCGGCGCGTTAGGTTTAACTTTTTACACGCAGCATGACGCGCTGGCGTTTGCGGGCGTGGAGTGGACAGAAATTATCATCGGCGTAGCCGTTTCCGCGGTTATTGGTTATTTTGCACTAAGGCTTCTCAGGAGAATAGTGGCTGATAAAAAATTCTTCTTCTTCGCTTTCTACTGCTGGCTACTCAGCATCGTGCTCACAGCTTTAAGCCTCATTTGAAACATAACGGATAGGAGTTTTGGCTAAAGCCGAAGAATATTCATTAATTTTTCAATGATATTTAAGAAGAAGTTTATTGGGCGGCGAAGAGGTCCCAGTCCACCAAGCATGCCGCGAAGATTGCTTATGTCCAACCTGTTAATCGCCCTCGTGAGCAAAACCGCGAGCACAAAAGACAACAGAAAGACGACTGCGCCGACGATTAGCGCTGTCCAGTTGCTGAAGGCAAGCTGCGCGATGAGGAGGTAGGTGATGGCGCCTGACACGGCTCCAGATAAGAGAATTCTAGCGGACGATGACCAGTCCACGGTTACACTGTAATGTTTCTTCAGCCAGAATAATGCGATTATTAGGCTGGGGATACCTGCTGTTAACGCAGTGATGATAAGTCCGATTATGCCGAATTGGGAAATAAGTACCACACTCAAGGGAAACCCTATGGCTGAGGTTAGTAGAGCTAGCTTCAAGTTAAATCTGGTTTGCCCTTGACCATTTATGAAGTTACCTATACTTAGGTTTCCAGCGGCTGCGAACAGGTAGCTGATGGCAAGCAAAGCGAGAAACAGCGGCGCATCTGTGAACTTAGGGAACAACACGCCAATCCCTGGTTTTGCCAGCACCATCACGATGGCTGCGGCGGGCACTACGAGTAGTGAAGCGTACTTTATGGAAAATTGAAAGACGTTTTTGAGTGTCTCATGGTCTTTTCGGATGTCAAGTTTGGAAAAAGCTGGAAAAAGTATGGTAGTTATGGGTGAAGCGAAGAAGGTTATTAGGATAACGAAGGTGCTGGCTATGCCATAGTTGCCAACTAAATCAGGTGAAGCGTATATGGGTACTATGACATTGTAGAATTGAGTTTGGAAGCCGCTTACAATCGTGGCGATTGACAGGGGCAGCCCATAGTTTAACATGGTTTTTATTGTAGCCTTGATTTCCAGTTTATTGTTGACTGGTTTTGGTAAGCCTTTGTATATGATCCACATGAGAAGTACGCCGACGAGCCCAGCGATTAAGAAAGCTATCGAGTAACCTGTAACAGCTCCAAGGGGACCTAGACCAAAGATGACGAGTACGGGGATTATGATGGTTTTGATGATGGATTGGCAAATTAAAGTAATGCTGTTTAATTCCATTCTTTCGATGCCTACGAATGCAGATTGGGCAGTGCTGAGGAGAGCTCCAGTCAGGATGGTGAAGGAAGCAATTTGAATCAGGGGTTCCAATTCAACATTGTTATAGAGCGTGGCTAGGAAGCCTGAAAGCAGAAAGCCAACCACAGTAAGCACCAGACCCAGAACGATTTCAAAGATTATTCCTGCAACGAAAATGCCTCGTATTTTGTCGCATTTTTTTTCAGCGTTGTATTGGGCTGAATATTTAATCATAGCTGAGCTTATGCCCCAATCTCTGAAGTTGGAGATCAGGTTGGGCGCGACTAGGGCGATTGTGTATAAACCATATTTAGCGTCGCCCAGCAAGTTGCCGACGAATATTGTGCCTACTGAGGAGATGACTGTTGAGGCTACTAGTCCCCATAGAAGGTGGAATCCGCCTTTAACTGAAACTTTAGCCATCTCTGCAGCTTTAGTCATTTGTTTCCCAACGTTACTTTGGAGTAGTGAGTTAACAGATGTTAGTGCGGAAGCGTTTATCGCTTTCGGTATAAAAGGGGTGCAAGCACATGATTCTGTGCGTAATAGCTATTCGTTTTTCTACCTATTCGGTAGTTTACTTCTGGAATACGTGTCTGCAGTTTCCAGCCAGAAAGGTTTGCCCATGAGAAAATCGGTTAAAAACTCCGCAAAATCCCTGTTGCCGCTGTAAACCTTGGAAATTTCGCTGTTGACTAAAACGCTGAATTTTTCTCTAAGCGCCTGCGCAACTATTTCAGCGACGCCTGTGTTTCTGCCGCCTTCCTTCAGCTTCTCCCTCAGAAACTCAACAGCATCAGTGAATCGCCGCCGCAGCTCCACAACCCATCTTCCGTCTTCAATGTAAGGTCCAGAAACCACATCACCGTTGCCATAAGCGTATTTGGCTAGGAAGTTTTCGCATTCGTTTTCTCGCGTAAGGGGCGGTCCCAAATGCTTTTTAACGCTTGGCAAGATACGCTGTTCGAGTTCAAGAACGAATATGCTAAGGGTTTTTTCGTCGCTCCAAACGGCGTCTCTGAGCACTTTGAAGTCATTAAGTTCAACTAGTTTCCGCAAAGACCGTTGCGTCCTGTATAGTTGCCCCCATAAAACGTCGGGAACAGCTTCAACTGCGGCACATGTTAAAAATACGCATGCGGAACCGCGGTTCTCAAGCTTCTGCTTCACAGCTTTGACTGGTAAGGCTTTTGTTTTTGGCGGATAAAAGAACTCCGTGCTCGGCGTTTTCAGGAACGCTCTGGCTGCGCCGACGAACGTGTGGAGCTTTTGCGGTTGCACTGCGGAAGCCACGTTTCTTGCTTTGTCCACTGGGTCAATCATCACCAACGGTTCAGCGAAGAGCAAGTGAAGCTCGTTCTCTCTGTCCACATAGTGATTTTCGATGTCTATGATTATTTGCCGTGTGTACTGTGCAAACGCCTGCAAGGTTTCGGTGAAAGATTTGTAGTGCAGTATTAGCAGTTCGCAGAGGTAGCCGCTGAAGCCGCCTGTTTTGATTTCTGCACCGTAAACTTTGATGCCTTGCATGAACTTTTTCAGCAAGCGCACTTCGCTTCGCAGGGTGTTGTTCAGACGGTTTTTCATGTAGTCCGTGTGAAAGGGCGTTCTATCTGTGGCGCTTAACCATTCTCCGCGCTTCACATCGTAACATGGCACAACATTTACCCTGACGCCTTCGACGAAGGCTTCCAAGTATGGGTGCTCAGCGAAACGTTCAATCTGTTTTGAGCCTGCGGTGGCTTCGCGGGCGATTTCTAAGCTGATTTTGCCAAGAGCCTTTCTAGGTATCGTTGCGGGTAATCGCATGAATATGTCGATATCAGGGTTTTCTCTTAGCCATGTGTCTTTTGCAACTGAGCCTTCAGCGCGCACAGTGGCTTTGACGCCGTGTTCAGCGCAGGCAGACGCTACTTTACGCTTTAATTCTTTGGTTAAAGCTTCCATTTTCGCTTTGTCGTCTTTTGTGGGTGTGATTTTTTCTAGAATTTCAGAATATACTTTGGCTATGTCTTTTTGCATGTCTCAGCCTACCCTTTCGGTTCCTGTTGTGGGCAATATTCTTTAAGCGTTGAGTATATGGGTCCTCTGGGCGTCAGGTCGCTTTTCTTGAGCCGCAGGCACTCTGCTTTGATGGTTCCAAAGTCGTAGTTTGCGTTTTTGGCGACGAAGTCAGCTAGCTGTGCCTTGTTTCTTCCTGTTTTTACGCGGGCAATCGTCAAATGCGGACTGAACCCTTTTGGATCAGGTGTGAAGCCTAAACTGCGCAAACGGGGTTCCAGCTGGCTGAAAACGGTTTTCAACTGGTCTACGCCTTCGGTGATTCCTGCCCACACGACTCTTGGATAACGCAAGTCAGGAAAAGCGCCTAAACTTTTAATTTGCACGTTGAACGGCGTAAACTGGACTTGCTGCATTGCTTCGAAGATTTTTTCGGCTGTTGCTGGCGTGATGTCGCCGAGGAAGCGGACTGTTATGTGGATGTTCTGTGGTTCTACAAGTTTCAGGTCTGCGCCAGTCTGCGCCAGCAGATTCTGCACAGCAGCCAATCTTTTCCGGACAGCTTCGCTTTCTATGTCGAAGGCTAAGAAGCTTCTTATGGACTCGGACATTTTTTGTGTTCCTTCAGGTAGTTTTTACAGTTTCCACGCATAAATGCTTTTTAATGTTAAATGTTGTTAATGTAAGAATTAAAAAGGGTGCCACATGAATACTGACAAAATTGTCATTGGGTTAGTTGGGATGCCAGGCGCTGGAAAAGCGCTCGTGGTGGAAACAGCTCAAGAAGCAGGTTACGCCGTTGTGGTTATGGGCGACGTGATACGGGAAGAAACCCAGAAACGCGGGTTGGAGTTGAACCCGAAAAACATTGGCAAAGTCATGCTTGAACTGCGGAAGACGGGCGGAAACAGTGTAATAGCTGAAAAATGTATCCCAAAAATACTTCATACAAAAAGCAACAAAGTAGTCGTAGACGGCTTAAGAAGCCTGCATGAAGCCGATGCTTTTAAAGCGCATTTTGCTAAATTCAGCCTTGTGGCTGTTCATGCTTCACCAGAAACGCGGTTTCGTCGGCTTTGTAATCGCCATAGGAGTGATGACCCAAATGAATGGGAAGTGTTCCACGAAAGAGACGCGCGCGAACTCAGCGTGGGTTTGGGAAACGCCATCGCAATGGCTGGGTACATCATCATAAACGAGAACACCCGAGAGCGCACAAGAGCTCAGGTTAGAGAAACGCTTCGCAGAGTTGAAGAGAAATGGCTGAAGTAACGATTCACGTGGAAGCTGAAGTCAACCCAACGGAAGCCGAGGAAAAAGTGAAAGCGGCTGTGGCGAACCTCTTCGGCAACATATCAATGCAGATTAAGCCGTCTTACCGAGGGAGCGTGTTGACTGCTGAAGCAAAAGGACAAGAAGCGCTGGCTAAACTTCGCAATTTGCTTCGCATGGACCGAGTACGTGACGCTGCAAGAAAATTTCTTTTCAGAAACTTACATGGAAACGCCATTAGTTTCTGCTTGAACAAGCAAGTGGCGTTTGCTGGACACGTTTCTTTCTCGCAGGAAGTGGCAGAATCCCCATTAGGTCCCTTGAAAGTAGTGATTGAATGTGAAAATCCACGGCAGCTTATAGACTGGCTTGCCCCAAGAACCACCTAGAATCGAGTGTGCATCGTTTGTCAGCAAAAGCTATGGTGACGCAGCGGGGCGCGGTTCTGCTGGGCAATTCGGTTGCCTGCGACGCTTTTGACGAGACTAGACCTTTAAGGGTTGTTACTCACGCGCATGCTGACCACTTGGTTGGTTTGAAGCGTAGTTTACGAAGCTGCGAGAAG
>CAYGYB010000098.1:0-5575 GCA_964354015.1 uncultured Candidatus Bathyarchaeia archaeon | reverse complement strand
GAACCATTTGTAGAATGGTGGGTTCGAGTCGTCTAGTACTTTGTCCCATTTTTTGATCCAGTCGATGGCTTTTGCTTTTTCAGCCCAGAACTCGTTGGGGTTTTTTATGGATTTTTCCCATTCTTGCTGGAGTTTTGCTCCGGAGGAGATTTTTGCTGTGGGTGGGCGGTATCTTTCGTTGAATGGTAAACTGGTTTCGGACATTGTTGTTATCCTTCTGTTGGTTATTTTGTTGGGGAAGTTTGAGTTCAGAGCATATAAAGTTTTGTACGGTTTCTAAGAGATAATAAAAGTGAATTAAGGCTTTTTTAGCTTAGTGGACAGGATTGGAGCATAGTTTTTTGGTGAGCGGTATGCAACTGTTTGCCGTTAGCGATTGCGTGTTCTCTAGCGCGTGGAAAAGACTATAGCCCCCTTATATATAGTTCCTTTATATAGTTTGGATGGAAGTGGCAGCGTGTTTAGTTTCATGTCGTTTTGACTAGCTGCTTGGTGCAGTCTATAGCCCCCTTATTTGAAGTATAAATAGGCTAGGGTGGGTTTGTGGATTAGTTGAGTGTTGGGAGGGAGCGTTGGGGCATAGGTTTGTATGGTATGCGTGCTGGTAAGGATGCGGTGCTTTTTCGTTTAGCAAGCGCTGTGCATAGTTGCGGTTTCACTCCTAACATGATTACTGCTTTAGGCTTGTGTTTTGGCGTGGCAAGCGGAGCAATGTTCGGTTATAGGCTAAGCGTATTTGGTTTTGGCTTTGTGTTTTTGAGTGTTTTCTGTGATTTGCTGGATGGGACTATCGCGCGGAAGTTCCATTTGGAAACCGTGTTTGGAAGAGTTTTTGATTCTGTAGCTGATCGCACCGCTGAAACGGCAGTTGTGATAGGCGCTTTGGCTGGTGGCATTATTGAGCCAATCGGGCTTTTGGCTATTGTTGGTTCTGTTTCACTTATGTTATGTCGGGCATTAGCCTATGCTCGCGGGTTAAGCACGGATTACGTGTTGTTCGGGCGCGTTGAACGATTAGTACTCATTTTATGCGGACTCGTTGCCCCATTCGTTATGGTTAGCACCTTGTGCTTTGTTGCAGCTGGGGCATTAGGCTTAGCATCAACAACCCAAATAATCATCACGCTACTACGAAAGAAACTTGATTACTGAGTTTTACGGCGTCCTAACTACTACGGTCTGATTAGTTTCTGAGGTTTGGCTATAACACTTTTGCAAATTTCAATAGCTTGAAGCAAACATTCCAAGGATACCTATGCGGGATATTCTTTTAACCCATTTAAGGGAAATTGACTGAGACTTCTATCCAGTTGTGGTCTTCTCGTCAATTCTTGGTTTCCGATGTGAAAACTTTGGGCATTACCCTTCTTGAGCAATTCCTTAACCGAATAATCAGTAACACCAAAATATCCTGCAATCTCCTGAATGGACAAGAGGTCTCTCTTGACGATGCCTATGTTAATCTGTGGAACTTGGAAATTATACCAGCCCACATAAGGCGAAACTATGCTATCTGTTGCTTTTCTGTAGAAGTTGGCAACCTTCTCTAGATGCTTTCTAGAGGCATAACCCTTGTACTTAGAGATTGCAGCGTCATTTTTTAGTTCAATTCTTACTCCTAAGAGCCAATTCTTAATTTTGGAGACTATTCCAGTAGGTGGAACTTTCTTGCTTATCAACTGGTCTCTCTCTTCGATGAGCCTGCTAATTTGCTCTGATAATTCAATCTCTGCATTTCTTAGCAGAGTTTCATGATTTGAGAGAACATCTTCCAGTTGTGTTTCTAGGGTAGGACAGTTTTTGGGGCTGAGTACAGATTTTGAAACAACATAACTTGCCCTTAGTCCTAGATTAAAGTCAATTATGGGTTTGGCAAAACTTTTGGATGCTTCCTGTCCTGTTAATGTGGCTACATACAAGGTGTTATTTTTACCTTGAATTTCTCTGGATAAAGCATCAGCAAGCCACAAACATCTAGCTCTCTGATACTCATTATTTCTTAGGTAATAGTTGATTTTTTCTTCAAGGTTATACACATAATTGGAGTCTTCAATGTCTTGTTCCCAACTTTTGTGTCTAGGGTAAAAAGAAGCCATAGATGTGTAGGCGTCTTGGATGTAATGTAATGCTACTCCAAGGTAATAGAAGGCGTCCGGTAAGTTATCCTGAAGGTAACATTGCCTAGCATACATCAAGTTACTTCTTATAGCCTCTGATTTGCCATGATGATGAGGGTAATCTTGCCATTGGTCTGGTGCTAAAACCCCTGCCTTGAACCTCAAAGACTCTTCACTGGACATGGAAACGCCTATTCTTCTTAGAATTTCAAAGCTAATCCTGAGATGAGTCTTCCAAAGCATATCTTTGAACAAATCCCCAGCAAAGACTATTTTCTATTCAGGGTACACAACTTTTAGTATTTATGAAAGTCTACTCTTGTTTTTCACTTCACAAACATTCCAGAGCTAGGAAGGAGTAGGCTTAGGTAAATTCCTCTATTGTTGTGTCTTTCAAGCCAATGAGCCTGAACTCACTTTGATTCTTGTTATCGCATTTTGAGTTTGAGCATTTAGGCGCTACAGGTCCTTCTTTCAGGGTTTCAGTTCCACATCTCAGACATTGCCATATCCTCTTAGCCTTCCATAAATAAACTCTAAACTCTTCATTCTTGTACAATGGTGCAAACCTTTTGTACTCGTCTGGAATAATTATCCTCGTATCACGAAATCTTTCCTGATATTTTTTTATCTGTCTCAGAGAACTCCCAAAATCCCATTGAACATCATTCTCAAGTTCTATTGCAATTTGACTCTTTTCCGCTGGAATTGTAACAACAATGTCTGGGCAGACTATTACCTCTTCAAATTTTGAATGTACTCCAGTTCCTATAGTGAATTCATACTTCTTCAGACACAAAAAAGACTCCTCCAAAAAATACTCAATGTTTTTAGTGCCAACAATCTTTATGATTAGACCACCTTCTACCTCTCCCAGCTTGTTGGGCTTAATTATTTCCAAAAGTAACTCATCATCTATCGTTATTGAAATCACCTTTAGCATTCTATTTGCTTTTGGTTCAGCTATAACACTTTTGCATCCTTTGCAAAGCTATTGCGTTTTAGCCTCGCAAGTTCCTGCTCTGGCTTATCTGGAGCCCGCAATTTTCCCCTTGAAATAGTGGTAGTACTTTTCCAGCTTTAACTTAAGCGGTACAGGCGCACCAAAAGGCTGGCAACGCCCAGCAGCAATTGCCTTCACAATTGCGTCAACACTCAACTCAGCATCAACCACTGTATACGCGTAACCAACCGCAGGCGCATAATGCGCATCGGTTCCCGCAACCTGCGGAAGCTTAAACCGCGCCGCAACTTCCTCAGCCTTCCGCACGCTGCGCTTGAAAGGCGAAGCAGAAGCATTAATGGTTTCAATAGCATCAAACTTGCCGCTGGCATGCTTTCCCAAGCTTCCCTTAAACATCGCAAACGGGTGACACGCTACTGCTATGCCGCCTGCAGCGTGAATCCTGTCAACCGTTTCCTCCGCACTCAAATCCCTCGGAATAACTTCACGCACGTTAAGCGCCACTATATGCCCATCCCTACTGTTAACCTCCGTGCCTGGAATAATCAGAAAATCCGTTTCCCCAGCCATCTTCAAAGCGCCATCAACACGGTTATGGTCAGTAACCGCCACAGCAGTTAATCCCCGCTTTTTCGCGTAAAAAACAAGCGCCTCCAACGTAATCAACGAGTCAGGCGAGTAAACCGTATGCACATGAAGGTCAACTTTAACCCGCAATTCACTATCATTTAGCATTTGCCATTTTCTCTCTAACTTTCAACAACAACTCATCCAACTGTTCAGCAGACGCGTCTATCTTACGGAAAAGCGGCGTTGCTTTAGCAATTTTATGCCCAGCCACCAAAGGCACCAAAGCCTCACTCCAACGGCACCCGTGAACACTCCCAGACAAACCAAGCATCTGCCACAACTGCTCCGCCGAGCCAGGCATAACAGGCGCCGAAGCCACAGCAAGCGCCTTCACCACTTGCACCGCCACGTACAACACAGCCGCCGCCCTCGCCTTATCCGACTTCAACAAGTTCCAAGGCTCCTTTTCATTCAAATACTGATTCCCCACACGGCTCAAGCTTATCAGCGTGTTCACGGCAGACTGCAGCTTAGCCGCTTCAATCTCCTCAGCCATAACCGCCACTTTCTCGCGGATGCTCTGCAGAACCGCCTCGTCTTCCGCCGTCAACTTCTCAGCCAACGGAACTTCACTGTCAAACCGTGCATTGATAAAAGTCAAAGTCCTATGCACGAAATTCCCAAACGTGTCATTCAAATCCGCGTTAATCTTGTCAACAAAAAACTCCCATGAAAAATTCGCATCCTTAGCCTCAGGACGCGTAGCCACTAAAAAGAAACGCCAATAATCCACAGGAAACAACTCCAACGCTTCGTCTATCCATATGCCGATTCTCCTGCTCTTAGACGCTTTCTCACCTTTAAACTGCAGAAACTCTGTTGCCGAAACGTTCCAAGGCAAATTATAACCTTCACCAGACGCCAACAACAAAGCAGGAAGAATAATCGTGTGAAAAGGAATATTATCTTTTCCCACAAAATACAACGTCTTCGCATCCTTGTTAAACCAGAACTCCCGCCACTTCTCAGGCTTGCCTATCCGCTGGCAATATTCAATAGTTGCTGAAACGTAACCTAAAACCGCGTCAACCCACACGTAAACAGTCTTACCCTCTGCCCCAGGAAACGGCGCAGGAATCCCCCACTCAACATCCCGCGTAACCGCCCTAGCCTTCAAGCCTTCCTTTATCCAGTTTAAGCTGAAATTCTTAGCGTTCGCTGGCAACTGCTTATTACCCTTAATGTAATCGTTAAGCGGTTCAGCCAACTGTGACAAATCAATATACCAGTGCTTAGTGGGTTTCACAATAGGCGTGCTCCCGCAAATAACGCAGTGAGGCTCCACAAGAAGAGTAGTCTCCAACAACCGCCCGCAACGGTCACACTGATCACCACGTGCATGCTCATATCCGCAGTAGGGGCATTTGCCTTCCACGAAGCGGTCAGGCAAAAACCGCAAGTCATGCTCGCAATACAGCATCTGCGTCTCCTCAGAGAAAATGTAGCCGCGCCCGCAAATTTTCATCAAAAACTCCTGCACAAACTTCTTGTGCACTGGGTTTTCAGTGCGCGTGTAATTATCAAAAGACGCACCCCAACGCCTGAACAACTCAGCCACGTACGCGTGGTTTCTATCAGTCAACTCCTTAGGCGTTATCCCCTGCTTCAGCGCTTCCACTTCAATAGGCGTGCCATGCTCATCGGAACCGCTCACCATCAGCACATCATCGCCACGCAGCCTATAATACCGCGCAACAACATCCGCAGACAACACTGACCCTACTAGGTTGCCTAAATGCGGCGTCACGTTAATGTAAGGCCAAGCTGACGTAACCAACACTTTACCCGAGGCTAACGCACCCTCCAACATCCAAGATTCAAGTGCACTTAGAAATGTGAATTCTATTACTTAATCATGTCGATG
>CAYGYB010000097.1:0-5615 GCA_964354015.1 uncultured Candidatus Bathyarchaeia archaeon | reverse complement strand
GATTTTCAACTGTCTTTATATGAGGCCACGATTATCTCCATTGCTTAGCCTGAAAAGCGAAGCAGAACAGGTCAAAACGGAGTTCTTTGGCTATTTAAGCCTTGTTTTAGGCTTTTTGGTTTTCGCTGTTCTGCTGAAAAATTATGCGGTTTTACACGTGTTTTCTTTCGGTTACCTACAGGTTGCTGCGTCAGCGTTAGTTAGAAAATGGGCATTTTTAACGGCGTATTTGCCAAAAGAGGCTTAACGGAAAGCCGTTCTGCAAACAAGTTGTCGCAGTTAAAAAAGATGCTGGTATACAGAAGCATCAACCAAACTACCTTAATTCTTTAAGAACGGTCTCTGTTTCCGCCGATTTTGGCTTGCATCCGTATTATTTCTGCACTGTCCTGCGCTGATGCATAATTCTCAAGCAGCGCCGCATTCAATTCTAGGAACGTGTGCCCCCACGTGAAAATGGACAACAAGCCAACTGCTTCCTGCTTGAACCCTGCAATGTACAACGCCGCAGCTAAAGCTTCCACAGTACTCAGCTTTGTCGCTTTGCCAAAATTAACAGGGTTGCCAGCTATCAAAATTGGCAAGCACCGGGAAGTCCCCCTCACTTGCTTCAGTAAAACTTTCTGGGCGTGTTCCCAACTGCAGTCCAAAGCAACTAAACCGAAGTCAGCGATGCGTTCTCTGTCAGCAGGCGAAAAAGCTATTTCAGAAAAAGGGTTAAGAACGATGGCGCGTTTAGGCAAAAACCGCGTCTTGCTCACTATCCTAGCCATGCCGTGACGCTTAAGTTTCAAACCCGTGCAACGCTTAGGATCACATTGCGATGCGTGATAAATTGTTATTTTAGGCGCCGCTTGCACTTGGCTTTCGCACCTTTACAGGACTCATTGGATCATTCAGAACGTTGGGAATCCAGTTGATAAGGTCAGTTGCCACCATATGATAGCCAATGTCATCTGCCACGAAATCGCCTGCAACGCCGTTAACGAAGGCTCCTGCAACCGCAGCCTCAAAAGGATCAGCTTTCTGCGCAAGAAAAGCGCCAACAATGCCTGAAAGCACGTCGCCAGTGCCGCCTGCAGTCATGCCAGCGTTGCCTGTGAAGTTCAGTTTAAATCGTTTTCCATCGCAGATCACGTCTACTTGTCCTTTCACCAAAATTACCGCGTGCAGTTTCGCTGCTGTTCGCTGCACTTCAGAAACTCGTTCCGACAAGTTTTCAGGCAATTTTCTGCCCGTAAGCACTGCGTATTCGCCAGCGTGCGGCGTGAGCACAAACGGAACTTTTAAGGGCTTTTTGAATTCTGCGAAGGCTTTCAAGCCGTCAGCATCTAAAAGCAAAGGTTTGCCTGCATTCTCAACGGTCGTGACGCATGCTTTGACGAATTCTTTGGTTTCAGAGTGCAAGCCAAGACCAGGCCCTAAGGCAACCGCGTCAACCATTTCCACGTATGGCTTTAAGGCTACCATGTTTTTCGGGTTCAGGTGGTCGCCGTCAAGCTTTAATGTTATCAGGTCAGGCGACATGGATGAAATTGCGGTGGCAGTTTTTGCCGGCGCCGCAAGATACGCAAGGTCTACGCCTGTTCGCAGAGCAGCCAACGACACTAGAGCGGGTGCGCCTGAAAAAACTTCGCTGCCGCCTATAACTAACAAGCGTCCAAAATCGCCTTTGTGAGCGCTTGGAAGCCGCGGTTTTGTGACGAGGAGAACATCGCCTGGACCCGCGTAACTTTCAAGGTCTTTAGGCAAGCCTATGTCTTTCACGATTAACTCGCCTACGTGTTTTTTGGCGTTTGCTAATCCTGTTTTTGCCTTGTGAAAAGTCACTGTAACGTTTGCCTTCACCGCCGTGCCTAGGACTTCGCCTGTGTCAGAGTCTATGCCTGTCGGCGCATCCACGGCAAGTTTGAAAGCGTTCAATGAGTTAATGTATTTCACTAACTGAGTTATTGGCGGTTTAAGTTTGCCTTTTGTGCCTGTTCCCAGTAAGGCATCAATAACTATTTCCGCGTCCACAGAGGGCAATTCAGAGCTGTCTGTGACTTCGTGAATGGGAATGCTTTCACGCAGAGCTTTGAGGGCGCAAAAGTTCTGGAGTGCCGCTGGATGGGTGATGTCTTTGTTTTTTCCAGCAAGAATGACTGCTACTTTGTAGCCCATAGCTGTTAAGTGTCTTGCGGCTACGAAGCCGTCGCCGCCGTTTCCGCCTAAACCGCAGAAAATTGCGATTTTTTGTTCCTTTGGGAATCGTGAAGCGATTTCAGCAGCCACGTTGTGTCCTGCGTTTTCCATTAGCTGGAGCAACGTGATTCCGAAGTATTCCGCGTTCACTTCTAAGGCGCGCATTTCTCTGCTCGAAATATGCTGGGTACTTTCTTTTTTCAGTCGCATATTTGTGCCTCTGAGTAATGTAATGTTACTCAATAAGAAATAAGCCTATCCTCACGTTGCAGGCTGCGTATACAAAGGCATCAACCAAACTCACTTGTTTAGCCGTTTTCAGCGGCAAGCATGGTTGCGCTACCGTGTGCAGTGGCGAATTTTCAGAAACATTTTTGAACAGGCGCGGCGAGATAACAAAACACGGGAATTTGTATTGCCAGAATTCAAAGTTGTCAGCACAAGCCACAGTTTCTCCACAAAAGGCGAAATTGACTTCATAGACCTAACAGACACGATTCAAGCAGCAGTAACTGAGTCAAACATAAAGAATGGATTAGTTCACGTTTTCGCACCTCACGCAACAGGCATATTGATGCTAACAGAAAACGACTACGCCTTGCTGGAAGACATCAAAATCTTCCTGCAAGAGATAGCACCAAAGGGCAAGGCATACAGGCACCCGTCCAACGCTCATGCACATCTGCGTTCGGTGCTGCTGCCGCCAGACAAAACCGTGCCAGTAATTGACGGGCGAGTAGAGTTTGGAACTTGGCAATCTCTGCTTTTCGTAGAAACAGATGTTTACCCGCGGAGAAGAACCGTTATAATACAAGTCATGGGCGAACAATAACCCTTCCGCGAATTCCCCATAAGCCAATCCCGCAATGCAGCAGTGTTTCGCTTTTTTCACGCTTCGCATTTTCGTTACAATTACATCACCTGAGACGCCCAATACTTTAACTATACAGCGCCATTTTTCTCCATGTGTACCTGCTTTTTTAACTTTTTATTGTAAAATATTATCATTCGAAGATTTTTCGCTGCAGCAACAATAGTGGTGAGTGGGCGGAAACTCCTTTAGGAGCCCTGTAAAAGCCGCCGATAAACAACTCTGAATGTACTAAACACCAGTTTTGCCACGTTGCTCCATGGGGAACAGGAAACTAACGCTGTTCTTCAGCTCAGAGTGGCCACGTATTTATAAGGTTCGCTCAAGTTCGAAATTACACAAGGTTTTATCCACAGGCAGCAAGACAGCGCCCAAAGAAAAAGTAATTAAGCGCCGCATTGAACTAATATTGGCTAGGTGAAAATATGGCAGTGTTCGCTTATGTCCTCTTCAAAGTAAATTCAGGCACTGAAAGAGAAGTTTGCCAAAAAATCGTCACCTTCGACGAAGTTCTGGAGACAGACATTATTTTCGGCGAATATGACGTGATCGCAAAAATCTCAGCGCCAGACTTGGACGCACTGGAAGATTTCCTGTCCCAGAAACTCAGAAACGTGCCCAGCATAGTCCTGACATCTACAATGCTTGTAGGCAGAGAGTATAAAGGAAAAAGCCAGCGTCCCAAAAACAAGTAAACTGCCTTACGCAAAAAACGCTCCAAAAGAATTCGTCAATGACGCCTACCGCGTTTGCTAAAGGCGATTAGGCAGGAAATAAGTGTGTTTGGTTGATGCTTTTGTATACAGAACGTTTATTGGAAGAGCACATGATGGTTTTTGATAAAGTTATCAGCAGTAGGAGAAAAACTAATTAGGGTTCCAACTGCACATAAAATGCCTAAGAAGGACGACAACCTATCACTTTAAATATGAGATTTGATGGAACATGGAGTTCATCACAGACTTCTACCTGTTCTTAGCATCCGTTGTACTCATTTCCCTGTCAGGAGTCATGATGCCTGGACCAATGTTTGCGGTTACGATTGAAAAAGCGGCAAAACGCAAAACCGCCGGCTTACTCATTGCTGCAGGCCATGGTC
This sequence comes from uncultured Candidatus Bathyarchaeia archaeon, assembly GCA_964354015.1. Taxonomy (GTDB): domain Archaea; phylum Thermoproteota; class Bathyarchaeia; order Bathyarchaeales; family Bathycorpusculaceae; genus JAOZHU01. The sequence continues at coordinate 1,461 of CAYGYB010000097.1, read as the reverse complement.
TAATAGAGTTTCCATTCATGTTCTTAATTTACTACTGGCTAAGCCAGTTCACCATTCCCGATACAGTGCCCATAATTATAGGGCTAATCGGCGGTTTATTAATGATGTACATGGGCATCCAAACGTTCCGAAAAAGAAAAAACGCAAACGAGCAATACAAAAGTTCACGCCAAGAGTCTCTGACTGCAGGATTGTGGACAACAGTTGCCAACGCTGGTTTCTACCTATGGTGGTTAGCCGTCGGCATTCCACTGATACTGAACGCCCAAATTTTTGGATTAATAGGCTTCTCCACGTTTGCAATAGTCCACTGGCTCTGCGATTTCCTATGGTACACTGTTGTGGCGTTCATAATTTTCAAGTCACGCCGCTTCTGGACTGAAAGAACGCATCAGGCAATTTTCATATTCTGCTTCGCAGTTTTCGTTGGTTTCGGCGCATGGTTCTTCAGCTCGGCATTATGGTCAGCCATTAGCCCGCTCATATAGGACGGAGACTAAGAATGATGATTGACCACGAATTTAAAGTCGGCAAAGCAACAGTGCGCTTGGTCAGAGGCGACATAACCGAAATGGAAACGGACGCTATAGTGAACGCGGCTAACTCGTCGCTCATGGGCGGCGGAGGCGTAGACGGGGCAATCCACCGCAAAGGCGGACCAAAAATACTTGAAGAATGCAAGAAAATACGTGCAGCCCAGTTGCCTGCAGGTCTTCCAACAGGCAAGGCGGTTATAACTTCCGCGGGCAACCTTAAAGCCAAACATGTCATCCACACGGTTGGACCAGTTTGGCACGGAGGAAAACATGGAGAACCTGAACTTCTAGCGCAAGCCTACCAAAACTCGCTGCAAACAGCAGTTGCTAATGGCGTAAAAACAGTGGCTTTTCCCTCCATAAGCACAGGCGCGTACGGTTACCCTGTCCGAGACGCAAGCCGCATAGCCCTAAAAGCTGTAAAGGATTTTTTGGAAAAAGAGATTAAGTTTGATGAAGTGGTTTTTGTCTTGTTTTCTGAGCGTGACCTGAAAGTTTACGTGGATGCAGCGAAAGAAACATTCTAAACTGGCATTTGCAATTATTGGTCGTCTACACAATGAGGCATCTCTTATATGCCAAAAATGGCGTAGTAGACATGGGAGTTGCGGATTACTTTGAGAGGGTTGAATTGTCCCCTGTGCGAGTTGAACCTAAAAGAAGAGAAAGTATACTTTGAAGATAATTTGTTCATTGTCTTGCAAACTAAAAAGCTTAAAGGACACAAAGAGCGGATTATGATCGTTTACAAGCGTCATGAGCATGAACTGCCGTACAGAGCCGTTGAACGCGCCTTGGATGTGCTCACAAAAATTGGCAGGAACCTGTTCAGTTACACGCCTAAATTTGTGATTATGGATTCAACTTTCGCAACGATTAATGATCATTGGCATTTGGTCGCTACTGATCTTGACCCTAAAAGCGA
>CAYGYB010000096.1:0-5667 GCA_964354015.1 uncultured Candidatus Bathyarchaeia archaeon | reverse complement strand
GTTGCGCAGCTTAGGCACGGGTCAAACGCGCGGATAACCGCTTCAACCCTGTTCAGCATACCCTCGTTCAAGTGCTTGCCCTTAACGTATTTCTTAGCAACTTGCGTTATGGCTTTGTTGTAGGCAATGTTGTTGTGTTCTGTGGCGATTATCATGTTTGCCCAAGTCATGATGCCCCGCGGGTCAACCTTATAGTGATGAATCAACGTTCCCCTCGGAGCCTCAGCTACGCCTACGCCTTCATAATTGTTCACGAAAGCTTTAGCGCTAACACGCTCCGAAAGCACTTCAGGATTATCAAGCAGTCGCTTTGCATCTTCAAGACAGAACAGAATCTCCACCAAACGCGCATAATGATACATGAAAGTGCTTTGAACCACACCGTTCTTGCCTAGTTGCTTAAACTCTTTAAGCTCTTCATCCGCAAGCGGCGTATCACAATGCGACGCGATATTCAGCCTAGCCAACGGACCAACACGGTAAAAGCCCTCAGGATACCCTAATGGCTTGTAATACGGAAACTTCATGTAAGACCACGGCTCCACCGCTTCGCCTATGTACTCGTAATACCGTGCAGGGTCAAGCTGGTCAGCCACTATTTTGCCGTCAGCATCCACAATGCGTATTTTGCCATCGTAATGTTCCAGTCCGCCCTTAGCCGTCACCAAACCCAAATAGTAACTGGGAAAGTTGCCGAAGTTCCGCACCTCTTCATCAAACTCCGCCAAGCTCTTCTTGAACATCGCAAGCGCCTTAACCGCAATATCCAACGCTTCAGGCAAATCACACAAAAGATAATCCGCGTTCTCCTTTGACAGCGGCCACTTCGCGCCCCCAGGCATAACCCAGTCAGCAGAGTGTATTCGTTTGCCAGCCACTTTCTCTATGATTTCCTGCCCGAATTTTCGCAATCGGATGCCCTGCCTCGCCAAATCAGGCTGCTTAGCAATTAAACCAAAGATGTTCCGTTCAGCAGGATCCGAATCCATGCCCAAAAGCAAATCAGGAAAAGACAAGTGAAACAGGTTCAGCGCATGCGACTGAATCAACTGCCCATCATGAATCAAACGACGCAGCATAACCGCAGTTTTCGGCGCATTCACACCAACAATTTCATCGCAAGCTTTAGCTGAAACCAGCAGGTGACTAACAGGGCAGATGCCGCAAGACCGCGAAGTTATACTAGGCATCTCGTAAAATGGGCGCCCCTCACAGAACTTTTCGAAACCTCTAAAATCAGTAACATGGAACCGCGCCTCTTTAACTGCGGCATCGCTATCCAAGTGAATAGTGATTTTCGCGTGCCCCTCAATCCGCGTAACAGGATTTATCACAATTTCCTTAACCATAACGCATCACCATTTAACCGTACTTGGATTTGCCCTCCATGTTCGGCTTCCTTCCAGCCAACAACTCTGTTAAGACATAGGTTATGACGTCTGCAGGCGGCGGACAACCAGGAACAAAATAATCCACCTTCACTATCTCGTGCAACGGCTGAACCTTCGCTAACAGTTCAGGAACATCCGTCGGCACCTGCTGTTGCACATCAGCATTCTCCACATAAGCCCTCTCCAAAACCAGCCGAGCACTATCGCTCCACGCGTTCCTCAAAGCAGGAACGTTTCCCGTGACAGCGCAGTCGCCTAAAGAAATCAAAACCTTCGTCCGCTCCCTCGCCTGCTTAAGCAACTCTAACTGCTCCTCGTTCGCAACCGCACCCTCAATCAGCGTCACGTCAACATTTTCAGGAAAAACCTTCACGTCAGCAATCGGACTGTAAACCAGCTGAATCTTCGCAGCCAAATCAATCAGCACCTCATCCTGATCCAGAAAAGACATGTGACAGCCAGAACAGCCACTCAGCCACATGGTCGCAACACGAACTTTTCCAGCCGCTGTCACTTTCGACGCCTCCTCCTACCCAACAGAAACTCAGCAATTTCCTTATGCTTAGTGCGCGAGAGCGGTTCGCCTTCAACGTAAATCGCGCCGACGGGGCAGACTTTCGCGCATTTCCTGCACGACGTGCAAGAGCACGAGTCACCCCAATTGTTATCAAGGTCCATGATGACTTGCGTGTCTTTGCCCCGCATCTTCAAATCCAACGTATGCGCTCCTTCTATTTCGTCGCATGCCCGTATGCACCGCGTGCACAAAATGCACCTGTTGCGGTCAATAACCAAGAAATCATGCGAAGAATCTATCGTGTGGTCTGTCCACTTCCGCTCGAACATCACATGGTCAACGCCCAACTCATTCGCCAATGTCTGCAGTTCGCAGTGGTCGTTGGCTACGCAAACAGAACACACATGTGTTCTCTCAGAAAGCAGCAGTTGCACAGTCATTTTTCGGTATTCCCGAAGCTTATCCGAGTCAGTAGTAACATCCATTCCAGAGCTAACAGGCGTGGCACAGGCTGGAAATAGCTTAGGCGAACCAGCAATCTCAACAAGGCACAAGCGGCACCCGCTGGGGCTGCTTAAACCCTCCAAAGCGCACAAAGTAGGAATCCTAATACGATTATCCGTTGCAGCCTTCAGAATAGTGGTGCCTTCTGGAACCGTAACTTCAACGCCGTCTATTTTCAGCTTAACACTTGTCTCGCTCATTGTTTATCAGCCTCCTGCTCTTTTTTGAAACACTTACCCGCTGGGCAAACCTTATTCACAATGTGCTGAATGTACTCATCCTTGAAATACCGCAAAGTGGTTATGACAGGATTCGGCGCAGTCTGCCCCAACCCGCACAGACTCGCATCCCTAATGTAAACACTGGACTTCTCAAGCGTAGCCAAATCTTCCATCTTGCCGTCTCCACGCGTTATGCCCTCAAATATTTCCTTAATCTTCGCCAACCCAGCTCTGCACGGCGTACATTTGCCGCAAGACTCATCTACACAAAAATCCGTGAAAAACTTCGCTGTATCCACCATACACGACTGATCATCAATTACAACTATGCCGCCCGAACCCATTATCGCTCCAACCCTCGTCAACGAATCATAATCTATCGGCAGCTCCAGAAGAGTTTCTGGAAGGCACCCACCTGAAGGACCACCAACCAAAACCGCCTTAAACTTCCTTCCATCCGGCACTCCGCCACCTATGTCAAACACAACTTCACGCAGCGTGATGCCCATCGGAACCTCAATCAGCCCCGGATTGTTAACTTTACCAGTAAGCGAGAAACACTTGGTTCCAGTACATCTAGCCGTGCCAGTTTTGGAAAACCATGCCCCGCCATTCAACACTATAAGCGGAATATTCGCCAGCGTCTCAACATTCTGTATCAGCGTCGGTTTCCCCCATAACCCTGAATTGGCAGGATACGGCGGACGCGGACGCGGCATAGCCCTTCGCCCCTCAACAGAAGCAAGAATAGCCGTCTCTTCACCAGCTACAAACGCGCCTGCACCAAACCTCAATTCAACATCAAACTTGAGAGAAGTCTCCAGAACACTTTCGCCCAAAAGCGACATCGCCCGCGCCTGAGCAATAGCCTTCTGCAAAGTCTCAATCGCAAGCGGATACTCAGCTCTTATGTAAATGTAGCCTTTCTCCGCGCCCACAGCGTAAGCAGCTATCAACATGCCCTCAAGTATCGCGTGCGGATCCGCCTCAGCCAAAGTTCGATTCGCAAAAACACCCGGGTCGCCTTCATCCAAATTAGCAACTATGTACTTAGGCGCATTGTGCGCCCTAGCAACGAGACTCCATTTTTGTCCTGTGGGAAAACCAGCGCCGCCGCGACCTCTGAGACCGCTACCAACAACTTCATAAATTACGCCTTGCGGGGTCATCGTGGCTAAACACTTGACTATGGCAGAGTATCCGCCAGCTTCTATGTAATCCTGAATTCTTGTTGGATCAATCTTCCCAGCGTTCCTCAGAACGAGCCGATGCTGCTTCTTGAAGAACGCCTCGTTCTGGTACAGCATGTCTTTCACAGGCAAACCTAAAACTATGTGATCGCGCACTATCTGCCGAACTTTGTCAGGAGTGACGCTTTGATAAAGGTAGTCGCCAGGTTCTATAACCACTGCTGGACCTACCGCACATGTGCCTACGCACCCTGTCCTTGCGACTTTGCATTCTTTCTCAACGCCAAATTCTTTAACCGCCTCTTGGAACGCCTTCAACACGTCAAAAGCGCCGAAGGGAACACAGCCGCTTGAACAGCACACGTTAATGCGGTGCTTGTAGGCTCTTTCAAAGTCCACTTCATGCTCGGCTATTTTTTGAAGATCACCTAGCTTCAGCTTTGACACCTCCAAGCAGAACTCTTACTCGATTTAACACTATTTCTGGTGTTGCTTTGCCTATTACTTCGCCGTCAATAACTATGCTTGGCGCCATAGCGCATGCGCCTATGCAACGCGTGACAAACAGCGAAAGCTTTCCGTCAGGGGTGGATTCGCCTCGTTTAATGTTAAATTCACGCTCAATAGCCTGCATTATCTGTTCAACGCCCCTCACGTAGCAGGCGGTGCCTAAGCAGCCTGTGACAACATGCTCTCCAGGTGCTTTCAGCTTGAAAAAGCTGTAGAACGTTGCTACGCCGAACACGTGGCTGGGCGGAAGATTAAGAGACTGCGCAACATACATTAATGATTCGTTGTCCAAGTACCCGTAAAGTTCTTGGGCTTTGTGAAGTATCTCCAGCAAAGCACTTTCGTCGTATTCGTGTTTCTTCATGAAGTTTTCTAGAAGTTCACGACGCTTGTCATCCTTTAACAACCAATCAATCCTCCAATACGCTGGTTTCGGCCATGTCTTATACTCACCAGAAAGTTCTTAACTTTACTAAAAAAATCGTCATATATAAAGTAGAAACCGTAAATTAATGGAAAACATCATCGAAGAGCACATTCACCTGAAGCCAAAAAGCAAAGATTGTTAGGAAAACACACAGCGGCTAGTTAAATTTCCAAAAAATTAGCAAGCCGTAATTTCAAAAGTTTATTGTTAAAATAAAGGTTTGTTAATAAGAAACAATAAATTCTGCAGCCGTACAATATCCCCAACAAATCTGCTTGTTTAAAGCAGTCGACGAGGACAAATACATGAAAATAATCTCGAAAGAAGACTTCGCCGCTTTTGTAAATGCCCTAATCACCGATGATTCTTGGAATGTTATCGGCGTCAAATCCAAAGGAAACAAATTTGCTTTTGGACCCTTAGAATCCGCCAGCGAACTGCGGCTCGATTACGATGTAACTCTTCTGCCTCCAAAAAAGTATTTTTTTCCCCAACGCGAAACCCTGTTCACCTATGACTTAGCTAAGGGATTTTCCGCCAAAGGATTCACTGCCGAAGCTAAGCCTGCAATAATCATAGGGGTTCACCCGTATGATATAGTGGCTTTGCTTCACATGGACGAGATATTCGCCGAGACAAAGTCAGACCCTTACTACTTTGAAAAGAGAAAAGCATCGATAATTATCGGCGTTAACATTCAGAAAATGTCAAAATGGTGTTTTGCCCCGTTTATGGGCTGCGCCACAATTGAGTATGGTTACGACCTGATGCTGACGGACCTCGGGAACAGGTACGCCATAAACATCGGCTCTCAGAAAGGCGAGGAGCTGCGGGAGAAATACGCAAAAAACGGCACAAACGCGCTTGCACGAGACAGTCAACTGGTCGGACAGAAAAAGAGAGAAAT
>CAYGYB010000095.1:1019-5677 GCA_964354015.1 uncultured Candidatus Bathyarchaeia archaeon | reverse complement strand
CGGCTTCGGAGGCAGAAGAGTTATCGGCGAAAAATACAAGAAAAAAATGGATTTCTTAACGAAACTGTTCAAAAAGTTCGGTCCAATAGTGATTTTTGCCTTCGCGCTCACACCTCTGCCCGACGACTTGCTGTTTATCCCGCTTGGAATCATGCGTTACAGTTTGCTGAAAGCGTTTATTCCCGCGTTGCTGGGTAAATTCGTCTCTAACTTGATAATAGCCTACAGCGGTCTGTTTGCCTTGACAGTCATCGGAAACATCTTCGGCGTGGAAGGCGAAGGAATGTCTGCGCTAATCGGCATGATTCTCGCATTAGTCCTTATGGTCATCGTGTTCGTCATCATGTTTAAAGTAGACTGGGAAAAACGCTTCGCAAAATACGTAGACACGCCTGAAAAAGACAGCGGCAAGGCACCTGAATGCAACACTGTTGAGTAAAAAGCAGAGAACATTCTGTACTAAAAAATGGCACAACTTGTTCCAGAGCATAGTGCTATATAGAATATTGGCTATTACTCGCAGTCGGTGAAAAATGTTGGCACATAGAAAACTCTCAGCCGCCTTGACCTTTATAGTGGTTGTGGCTATTGTTGGCGGAGTAAGCTGGGCGCTAATCAGCTCCAATGCGGCTCCTGAGCTTCCAATTCAAGAACAGGTCCGCGACGATGCCATGGCTTACATAAAAACCAGTCATCCAGAAACAGCGCAGTTCATGAATAACTTAATGTGGACAGGGGGAAGAACAACGCCTCAGGGTATTCTAGGCGCAGAAACATACACGTACCTCAGCCAAGGCTGGAACGTGACAATTCATTACCCCGTAATTGCAAATCCAACATACGCCATCACAGCAGATTACTCAGCTACGTCTGCAAACAGCAGCGCTTCGATACCGTATAGAGTGATGTGGCAGGGCACTTGGGAAAACGGAAACGTCACGGAAACAAACTACACCTTCGCCCAATAAACCATATTTTTTCTTTTAGAATAGCTAACTTTGTTGATTGTGAAAGTTTTTAAGCGAAACGCGACCTACTACGAGCAACGTACGCTTAAGCAACCGTTACGCATTCGTGGAGGATGCTGTTAAAATCCAAGTATTTGCCGATCTGCACATTCACAGTCGCTATAGCCGAGCAACAAGCCAACAGATGAGCCTTGAGGAAATTGCCCGTTACGCAAAAATCAAAGGCTTAAACCTTGTTGGCACAGGCGACTTTACGCATCCAAAATGGCTCAAAGAAATACGGGAAAGCTTGGTGCAAGGGCAGAACGCAGACGTCTACAAGGTCGCCAGCAACCCAGCTTCGCCAGTGCATTTTATGTTGACGACGGAAGTGTGCACAATCTTTGACGTCGCAAACGAATCCAAAAAAGTTCACCACGTTATCTTAACGCCCAGCATTGATGCCGCTGTCCAAATCAACGATGTTCTGAGGAAATACGGCGATTTAGGCGCAGACGGCAGACCCATGCTGAACATGACTGCGCCGCAGTTGGTGGAAGAAGTGATGCAGGCCTCAAGTGAGAACATGATTTTTCCCGCGCATGCGTGGACGCCTTGGTTCAGCGTGTTCGGCGCCTTCAGCGGCTTCGACAGCATCGAAGAATGCTATCAGGACATGACAAAGCACATACACGCCTTAGAAACTGGTCTCTCATCTGACCCGCCGATGAACTGGCGCTTGAGTAGGCTTGACAAGTTTACGTTGGTTTCAAACAGCGACAGCCACAGTTTTTGGCCTTGGCGCATCGGCAGAGAAGCCAACGTCTTCGAACTTGACAAGATAAGCTATTCCGCAGTGGTAGATGCCATTCGCAGTAAAGACCCCGCGCGCTTCAAGTTCACCGTGGAAACTGACCCTGCTTATGGGAAGTACCACTGGACTGGGCACCGTAACTGCAATGTGTCTCTTTCGCCGCAGGAAGCTCAGAAACTTGGCAACATCTGTCCGGTTTGCCGCAGGAAACTTACCAAGGGTGTGGAGCAACGTGTCGAGGAGCTGGCTGATCGACCTGTTGGCTTTAAGCCTGAGAATGTGCCAGGGTTCATGCGGTTGCTTCCGCTGTCAGAGATAATAGCCACTGTTTTGGATGCGGGTTCGCCTTCTACTCAGGCTGTTTGGAGAATCTATAACGCGCTTGTCGCCAATTTCGGCGATGAGTACACCGTGCTTATTGACGCGCCTAAGGAAGCGTTGAGCGAGGTTGCGGGCGCGCAGGTTGCTGACGCTATTCTTAGAGTCAGAGCTGGTTCAGCTACCGTTATCCCTGGCTACGACGGCGTGTACGGCAAGCTTGTTCTGGAGGCACCTGCTTCTGCGGAGAAACTTCGCAGTGGAAGAGTACAACAGATGAACCTTGCCGATTTCTGGTGACCATGGACTTTGATGGTGTTTTTTGTGTGTATGTGTTTAACAGTTCATCAACAATACTTATTAAGTCGTAAGACGCTGGAAACTGTGCTGGAAACACTATGGCAGCACTCTCCAAAAAAGAAGAAAACCGAGTTTTCGAAGTCATAGACCATGTTCTGACACAAGTGTTCGGGAAAGAAGCCACGTGCTTAATGTACCAGTATTTAGAGCGGCGTTATTCTTGGAGTCAAATGGACTTCTCGGAGAAAATCGACGCGTTCGCGAAGGGCATGGAAGAATTCTTAAGCTCAGGTGCTTACGTGGTTGAGAGCAAAATCTTAGATAAAATTTACTCCAGCGATTATGCTTACCACAGGGCTGAAGTTGAAAGCTTTGATGAGCGCGATTTTGCCAGTCAAATAAAACTCGCCATGCAAAAGGCATAGCTTTTTCTGTTTTCCCTGTTTTCATCTCTCGCGCGCCTTTTCTGTTTCTGCTTTTTTACGAAATGCAGCAAAACGGTTTTATCCCTTCAACGATTACTCATAGCGTAATTCGTCATGGAAGGTACAGTTACTCTTGAGAGATGCTCTAGTTAGGCTAAGTGATGTGGCTGTTCAAAAGTTTGGAGCTGAATACGCTGAGGTTCGCGCGCAGCGTCTCAGCAAAACGATGCTGACTGTGAAAGAAGACCGTGTTGAAGCTGCCAAACAGGGCATTGAAGACGGCGTAGCATTGCGCGTGCTAGTAAATGGCGCATGGGGTTTCGCTTCAGTCGGCTCTCGCGAAACTGAGGTTTTAACGAGCGCGGTTTCTGACGCGTGCAGTATGGCGAAGGCGGCAAGCTCAAAGCTGAAAGCGCCGATAAAGCTTGCAGCCGCTAAAACAGTGGAAGACCGTGTGCAAGTGAAATCTAAGAAGAATCCATCTGAGATTTGTATGGAGGACAAGATAGGCACCGCGTTGGCTGTGAGCAGGGCGATTTTGGGCTTTGATAAGCGGGTTAAAAGTTGCACGTTAGATTATTTGGATTTGACGGGTACCAGCTATTTTGTGAACAGTGAAGGCACACGCATAGAACAGGATAAGATGTATGTGTGGTCGAGAGTAACTGCTTCAGCCGTGAGCAAGGGCGTGTTCACGTTCAGCAGGGAAGAAGTAGGCTCAACTGCGGGTTACGAAGTGTTTGACACGGAAACTCCAGAGCGCATAGGCGAAAAAGTTGCTAAACGTGCAGTGGAACAGCTAAAGGCTAAGTCACCTAAAGGCGGCGTGTTCCCCGTCGTGCTGGGGTCTAATGTTGTGGGCGTTTTTGTGCATGAGGCGTTTGGGCATTTGGCGGAGGCTGATTTGGCGCTGTCCGGCGGCATTTTAGCGAATAACCTTGGAAAGAAAATCGCTTCAGACGTGGTTACTTTTTATGACGATGGCACTGTAGATGGCGCTTTCGGCTCTTTCAAGTATGATGATGAAGGCGTGCCAGCTCAGAAAACACTTTTGATAAAAGACGGCGTTGTCGCTGGTTTGATGCATAACCGTGAAACCGCAGCTAAATTCAATGCCGCGCCAACGGGCAACGCAAGAGCTGAAGATTTCCGTGTAGAGCCGATTATTCGCATGCGCAACACGTTCATGGCTCCGAGAGACTATTCACTTGAAGAGCTGATTGAAGGCGTACGCAAGGGCTATTACTTTAAGAGTTTCCGCGGCGGACAAGCCAACATAGACGGCACGTTCCAAGTGGGCATCCAAGAAGCCTACGAAATAGTGAACGGCGAAATAGGCGCGCCAGTGCGCAACGCTTCCATAAGCGGCAACACTTTGGAAACTTTGTTTAAGGTGGATGCTGCTGGGAAAGACTTTGAACTGTGGCCTGGCCGCTGCGGGAAAGGCCAAACCGCATTCATTTGTGATGGTGGACCGCACATCAGAGTTAAAGAGGTGACTGTTGGTGGCAGCGCTTGAAAAAAACGCTATGCAGGACTTGGCGGAAAACGCTGTAAAAGCCGCTTTAGCCAAGGGCGCGGCGGAAGCTGAAGCCTACGTATACGAGGGGCAAGCCACAAGCGTGGGCATAGAACGCGGGCAAATCACTAAGAGCAACAGGATAATTGACCGCGGTTTAGGCATAAGAGTTTCAGTTAACAAGGCAATAGGCTTCGCATACACGAACATTGTAGACAGCCAGAGCGCAGTGGAAAAAGCCGTCGCTAACGCTTTGAGCGCTGCAAGAGCCAGCAAACCGGACCCCGCTTGGAAGGGGCTGCCTGAAAAGCGAAGCTGCGCTGTTGCGGAGAAAA
>CAYGYB010000095.1:0-1009 GCA_964354015.1 uncultured Candidatus Bathyarchaeia archaeon | reverse complement strand
ATCGCGGAGCTTCGCCCTGAAGACTTGGTAAATGCGGCTGCAGTCATGTTGGATGCCGCTGCAAACGCGGATAAGCGTGTTTTTCCCGTTGAAGGCGGAGCTGGCGTTGGGTATGTAGCCAACGCCATAGCCAACTCAAACGGCGTCGCAGGCTTTGACAAAGGCACCGTGATTGAATGTAGTTTAGCAGCAGTAGCGAAGGAAGGCAACAAGGTGACGCCCGTATGCTTCGAGTTCAACGCTGAAAGAAACTACAATGTTGACGCTGCGTGGGTTGGAGCGGAAGCGGCGCGGCTTGCAGTGTCCGCATTGAAAACTGAACGCATCGAAACAAAAACCACTAAACTAATCCTGACGCAGTTTGCGCTGCAAGACCTCCTCTACTACACGTTAATTAACGCGGTTAAAGCCGACAACGTGCAGCGTGGGCAATCAGCTTTCAAAGACAAAATCGGCACCCAAGTAGCCTCTGAAAAGGTAACAATCTACGATGACGGCTTATTCCCCAGCGGATTACGCACGGCAGCGTTTGACGGCGAAGGCGCCCCACATCAGAAAACTCTTCTAGTGGAAAAAGGCGTCTTGCGTAACTTTCTGTATGATAACTACGCTGCTAAGAAAGAAGGCAAAGAAAGCACGGGAAACGCTGCTAGAGCTGGGTATCTGTCAACGCCTTCTATTGAAGCCACAAACTTTCACATACTACCAGGCGGCACAGCAACAGAAGAGCTACTGGGCGAAGTGAATGACGGACTGCTAATCTACTACCTGCAGGGCGCGCACAGCAGCAATCCCGTCAGCGGCGAATTCTCCGTAGTCGCTACTCCAGCGTGGAAGATTAGGAAGGGCGAAATAGTGCACTGTAGCCGAGGCGTGATGTTGGCGGGCAACATTTTTGAAGTGCTGAAAAACGTGAGCGTGGTGGCGGATAATGAGCGGAAAATGGGACAACTAATCGCGCCGTGGATGCTGGTTGAAAACGTCAAAGTCATCGGAAAATAGGCTCTGC
>CAYGYB010000094.1:0-5680 GCA_964354015.1 uncultured Candidatus Bathyarchaeia archaeon | reverse complement strand
TCCGCGTCTATCTCTTATGGGCTTGATTCCTGCTACGCCTATTGCCACGTTTATTTCGCCCATCCTTAAGGGACGACCATGCGTGTCTGAAATGATAACGGCAACGCTGCAGCCTGTTAGCGCTTTGAGTTTTTGCCTTATTTTCTGCGCGGAGGCGTCGGCGTTTTTGGGCAGCAGCACCACGTTTCTTTCTCCCTGCACGTTGGATTTGTCTATTCCTGCGTTTGCACAGACGATGCCGCTGTGGGTCTCTATTATGAGGCTGTTGTGTCCCATGCGCACAATTTCTTTTGTCTCGCGAAGGATGACTTCCACTATGGCTGGTTCCTTGCCTACTTTCAACGCGATTTTCTTTGCCCGCTCTGACGGCGAAATCTCGTCGAGGTTAACTATGTTTCCTTCAGCTTTTGACGCGGCCACGTGGGTGATTACTATGATATCTTTTTCTTGTATGGGCGTGTTCTGTTTCTTTGCGGCGTTGCAGATTAGTTTTGCCAAGTTGTCTCCTTTTGTTATTAATGGCATGTTCTCAATGGCAATTACTTCAATAGCCGGCACTGATGTATTCCTCCATTCATTACATGTGCATGGTACTTATGTAAGAAAACTTTAAAACTTATCTCTGATGCGTCGCCTCTGAAAAAGGAACGCTTTGAGTTAGAGCATCAAGAACTCAAGAAGTTTTAAAACCCTTGAATGCTCTATATGTCTATTTGAAGAAGTTACCTTTCTGATGTGGTAGGGTGCCAAAGCTTGGGGATAGAATATCTGAACCGCATTTTCAATCCTAAAAGCATCGCCGTCATAGGTGCAAGCGACAGAGAAAATTCTATAGGCGCCAAAATCCTCAGCAATCTAATTGGCTCAGGCTGCAAGTGTTCGGTTTTTCCTGTAAACCCTCTCAGGCAGACAGTGCATGGGATAGCGACCTATCCCAGTGTCGCAAAAATACCGGTAAAAGTTGACCTTGCAGTCATCGTGACGCCAGCGCCAACCGTTCCCCACATAATTGAAGAATGCGGTGAGGCTGGTGTTTCAGGAATAATCATAGTCTCTGCAGGCTTTAAAGAAGCAGGAAAAGCTGGCGCAGAACTAGAAAAGCAAATACTTGCGCACCAAAAGAAATACGGCATGCGTATCATCGGCGCGAACAGTTTCGGCGTGATTAGACCGAAAATGAATCTCTATGCTACTTTCGCAGATAAGCAGGCAAATTCTGGAAAAATAGCTTTCATCTCCCAAAGCGCTGCTTTATGCGCTTCCGCTTTAGACTGGGCTTGGGAAGTTCAAGTTGGATTCAGCGCTGTGGTCTCCACGGGTTCGATGCTTGATGTTGATATGGGCGACTTCATCGACTATTTTGGAACGGACCCTGAGACCCGTAGTATCATGCTTTATGTTGAATCCCTAAAAAACGCGAGAAAATTCATGAGTGCTGCAAGAGGTTTCGCCAGAACCAAACCTATAGTGCTGGTTAAGGCTGGGCGTTTCAAAGAAAGCAGTGAAGCCACGTTTTCCCATAGTGGCTCTTTGGGCGGGGAAGACGCAGTCTATGATGCTGCATTCAGGCGCGCTGGTATTGTGCGTGTTGAAGCAATACGTGACCTTTTTAACTGTGCAGAGGCTTTGGCGATGCAACCGAATCCTGCTGGACCTAACTTGGCAATTATTGCTAACGCGGGCGGGCCTGCGATAATGGCTACTGATCATCTTGTCTCCAAAGGGGGCAAGCTCTCACAGCTGAGTGATGAAACTGTTCAGGCTTTGAAACGTGTTTTGCCTGCTTATTGTAGCATAGCAAATCCTGTTGACGTTTACGAGGAAGCTACTTCTGACAGGTTCAGGAGTGTGCTGGAAATTTGCCTGAAAGACCCAAACAGCGACGGCTTCCTGATTATATACACGCCTCAAGGAGCTACAGCCCCTTCTGCTTTGGCGGAGGTGATTGTGGACCTTGCAAAGCAGACTAAGAAGCCGATTCTCACGTCTTTGATGAGTGAGGATGATCGTTGTCGAGATGCTCGTAGGTTTTTGCGGAGAAATGGGGTTCCTTCGTTCGCAACTGCTGAAGAGGCTGTTTCAACTTTCATGTATATGTATGGTTATGCTCAGAATTTGGCGTTTTTGTATCAGACTCCTGAAGAGCTTTCGGTAGAGCCTGTCAACGCCTCTTTTCTCAAGGGGATTCTGAGGCGAGCTTTTTGTGAAGGGCGTAACGTTCTCACTTTGCCTGAGTCAATGCGTTTCTTGGAAGAGTACAAGATTCCAACTGTAAAAACGCTTGTTGCACGGACGCGTGAAGAGGCTGCTGTTTTGGCTTCGGAAGTGGGCTATCCCGTGGTTATGAAGGCTTTGTCTCCTCAGGTTACACATAAATCCAAAGTGGGCGTGGTTAAACTGGACGTTTGTTCTCCGTCGGAAACCGCTGCCTATTTTGATGAGTTGGCGAGTAGGATTAAGAATTATAGTGCTGCGGAGTTTCAGGGCGTAGCAATTCAGCCTATGATACGTGAAAAAGGCTATGAGCTGTTGGTAGGCTCGAAGATGGATGCTCAGTTTGGTTCGGTGATTGTTTTCGGGATGGGTGGCTCTGCCGCTGAGTTTTATAGGGATGTGGCTATTGGGTTTCCGCCTTTGAATCAGGTGCTTGCGAGGCGGCTGGTTGAGGACTCTGCCATTTACAAACGTGCGTTATCGAGTGGTTCTCCTTTGAACGTTAAGGCTCTTGAAGCGATTTTAGTCAAGTTTTCGCGGCTTGTTACTGATTTTCCTGAGATAAAGGAGATCGATGCGAACCCGTTGATTGTCAGCGGCGACAGTGCTGTTGCGGTTGACGCTCGCGTGGTGTTGGATTGGGGGCGAATGATGCGGGAAGTTGCTGAGCATCAGGATTCTTTGGCTATTGCGGCTTATCCGAAGAAGTATGTTGCAGTTCGCGAGTTGAAAAACGGCGCTCGCGTGTTGCTGCGTCCGATTAAGCCTGAGGATGAGGTGCGGTTTAACGAGTTTTTGATGTCGCTTTCTGAGGAGACTATGCGGTTCAGGTTTTTCCAGATACTGAAGGAGTGGTCTCATGACGTGTTGACGCGTTATTGCAATTTGGATTATGACCGTGAAATTGCTATTGTGGCGGAGCTTCAGCAGGACAATAAGCGAATAATTGGCGCTGGGCGCGTGATTGCTGAACCTGATGGGAAGAGTGGCGAGTTTGCTGTGCTTGTAGGCGATGAATGGCAAGGTGTGGGGCTTGGGTCAAGGTTAATGGATTATATTGTTGCTGTTGCGAAGGATATGCGGTTGGAGCGAATTTTCGGTTATGTTTTGGCTAATAACTATAAGATGCTGCGTTTGTGCGATAAGAAGGGTTTTGGTTTGGAGCCGCTGGATGAGGACACGGTTAAATTGTCACTATCTCTGTCTTGACTTGTGATGTTGCCGTTTTAGGGGCTTAGTGGAAAAGAAGAAGGGTGAACAAAAAAAGATAAGTGTGGAGTTTTTTTAGCTTCTGAATTTTTGCAGTTTTTGCAGCATTTCTTTGTCGCCTTCGGCGTCGCCGGCGCATGTTGCAATTATGCCGTCAACGAGGCCGTCTAGCTTTGCAGCGGTTTTTTCAACGTTAGCCATGGTTGTGGTGACTGGCCACCCAATCATTTTTACGGTTTCCACGTTTTTCGGCGTGCCTACTAGGAAGTATGCGTATATGGGTTTGTTTAGTTTTTTGCATTCTTTGGCTACTTGCTCTAGTATTGGGAAGGTTTTGTCTTCTAGCCGCATGAAGTAGATGAAGTCCCATGCTCCTCTTACGCGTTCAATGGTTTCTTCCACAGATCGCCGTGCTGTTAATAGGCAGCCTAGTTTTAGGTTTTTGAGTTTCACTGATGTGCGCAGGAAGTCTCTCGCTTCTTCGCTGGATTTGAGCATTTTTATGGGTTCGCCGTATTTTGGGTTGTCGCCCATGGTGACTGCTAAGCCGTCTAAGCCGATTATGTCTGCTGCTAATGCTAAGCCTCCTACTTCGACTGGTCCTTTGTAGTGTAAGATGAATATGGGTACGACTATTTTTTCTGGGTATTTGGATTTGAGTATGCAGCTTACGACTGTGCCGCTGGCTGCTGGGAATCCTGCCGCGCTGTCGGTGACGTTCCATCCGTCAACTAGGTCCTTGATTTCTTCGGCTAGCTTTAGGAATTTGCGTGTTGGAACAAACTCATTAAGTATCTTCATTGCAGTTTCCTCTCTGGGCTAAAGAGGAAGAAGGGTTGAATTAAAAAGCCTTTTGCATATGTACCGTGTGCTTTTCTTGCTGCTAAAGACAATGTTGTTGATGTGTGAATTAAAAAATCATCTCGACCTTTCTAATCATGAGGCTTGAATTTGAAGCGAAGGCGACAAAAAGAAGGCTCGCCGTTATAATCTTTAAATTTCCAAGCACTCTAATTAGTAACTATGCCAACCCGCCAAGAAACAATACGCAATAAAGCAATTGAAATCCTGAGAAATAACCCCCAAGGTGTTCAGTATTCAAAACTGGCTAATACAATCAAAGATGCTCTTTCAGACATGCCCATAAAAACCATTTACAGTGCGATGTGGAATCTTGACACTGTAAGACCTGACGATGTATACAAAGCGGGTAGAGGTCTGTTTCGTCATGTCTCTTTTAGAGAAACGCCGCCATCTGTTCAAGAAGGTGTACCTCCAACAAGCTCATTAATCAGTGAAGACGAATTCTACCAGTCCTTTGCAGATTACCTCATGAGAGACCTTGAAGAATGTACAAAAGCGATACCTTTGGGGCATAATATCTTTCGTGATAAGTGGGGAACTCCTGACGTTATCGGAGTAGAAGAATCAAAGCCTTCTGATATTGTGAAGCATGAACGGATAATTGTATCGGCAGAGATAAAGACGGATACACAGGCGCTAATCATAGCGTTCGGTCAAGCTTGTGCATATAAGGTATTCAGTCATAAGACATACATTGTTGTGCCAAGGGACTCAACTACTGAAGACAAGAACAGACTTGAATCTCTATGCTTGATATTTGGTATCGGTTTAATCTTTTTTGACAACACAAATACACAAAACCCCGACTTTGAAATTAGGGTAAGAGCACAAAGACATGAACCCGATATGTTTTACGCAAACAGATACCTGAAGATGATAGAAGAATCCTTGTTCACATAGCCTATTAGGAATACAAACTAACTAATGCAACAAGGAATACTGTTAAAGGAAACCTAAATGTAAATAAATCATGAAACGAAAGTGTTTCATGTTGTGGAACTTATGAAGATTGCTGTTTCTGGTAAAGGCGGCGTCGGCAAAACCTTAATCGCGGCAGGCTTAGCTCGCGGCTTCGCCGAGAGAGGCTTGAAAACTATGGCTATTGACGCTGACTCGTCGCCGAATCTTGCTTTATCTTTAGGCTTATCCACTGAAGAAGCCCGCAAAATAACACCCATATCCGAGAACAAAGAGCTTGTTGAATCCAAAACTGGCACAGGCTACTCAGGCGTGTATCGCTTGTCGTTCACCGTGGACGACGTAGTCCGCGATTACGCTGTGGCTACGCCGTTTGGCGTAAACCTCATAGTCATGGGCACCGTGCAGTCCATGGGCTCAGGCTGCATGTGCGCACCAAACGCCGTCGTGCGCGCGTTGCTTCGCCACTTAATCG
>CAYGYB010000093.1:0-5740 GCA_964354015.1 uncultured Candidatus Bathyarchaeia archaeon | reverse complement strand
GCTTATCCTTCCTGAACGCCGCCAAAGTGCACAGCGGCTTCATCGGACGCCTCGTGCTGGAACTCGTGAACTTAAGCAACGACCGGCGCCCCATAGTCATAAAACGCGGAGCCCCCTTCATGCACATGGAATTCATCACGCGCGAAGGCGAACCCTCACCGTACATGGGTGAGTTCCAATTCCAATACTTAACTGAGGAAGAGATACAAATGTACATTCCAATCCTGAAAAAAGTTTTCCCGAACTATGAAGAACTCGCTAAGACTTGGTTCAAAAACAAAAGACTACAACCATAGCCGCCAATTCTTCTTTCATTTTTGGAAAACATGAATTTCTCTGCCAACCTTATGCCTCTCCTCAGCGTCAACAAAAGACGCCATCTCCGCCATTTCCTCTTTTATGGCAACGTCTTCAGCGAAGACTTTTTCCTGAAACAGATACACCCGCTTGAAACCAATTCTTATGGCTTTCTCTCCAACAGGCATAGTGACAGGTCTTCCTGAACGCGCGCGCATGTAGGGCGTCACAAGCACCAATCGCCCATCTTTCTTCAGCATCCCATATGCCTCTTTTAGGAAACTACAGTACAATGGCTCAAGCTTAGCAACAATTTTCGCTGCGTACGGCACGGTAGGCACTTGCCGCAGTGCTGGACCCAAATCAGGCTCTGTTGCTATGCAATCCACCTCTTCTCCAAGTTTGCCCGTTAACCTGCACGCGTCACCTTGCGCAATCGCGTATTTCGCCTCCTTGAGCGTATACTCTTTTTTGAGCCACTCCAGATTCGCTATAGTAGCTTCGACGCACCAAGGGTTTATGTCCACGCCAACAACTTTCGCTCCAGCCAACAGTGCTTCCTGAAGGATTGTGCCCACTCCGCAGAACGGATCAAGCAAAAGCTTCCCCGATGTGCACGAAGCCAAGTTAACCATAATCTTCGCCAGCCGCGGCGATATAGCAAAAATTTTACGCTGCCTTGGCTTGCCCACATCACGCTTTTGAAATTCAAACGGGTTATGCACCGCTACAGTAGCGGCGGTCACTGTTTGTTTTTTACCTATGCAGAACAGGATTTCCGCTTTGTTTCCAACAAAGTTTTTCTTCAGAACTTCAACAGGGCTCAGTTGCGGCTGCTCCCTCGTTCTGGAAAAGCCCATGAAGCTTGATTTTCTACCGTGAGCCGCCAGTTCCCGCTTTATAGAACTTCCCACAAACCGCTGAATGCTCTTGGAAACTGGACGAAAAAAATCCTCTGCACAGTATACGCTTACTCCGAAAACAGTTTTCCCAGACGCTGCCTCAAGCATTTCGTTAATTAAGCCGCTTGCTGCAATTTCTCTTCTCATTTGTTCTCGCGCTTGCTTGTCTCTCTGGAGAAATGCTTTCTCAGCAGTCTGCGTTGCAAAATCCGTGGCTGTCCTTCCGATTTTCAAGATTCCACCCAAATCCGCAATAGCCAAAGCGCTTGCGCTCTCCTCAGTACTGACAGCAAAGAATTCCTTTGAAAGCTGGTGCACCTCAAATTTTACGTCTCTGGCTTCTAAAAACGAGATAAGCTCCGCTAGCGATAATTTCCAATTCTTTCCCGGAATAAACACGTACACTGCCTGAGTAGCGCTGGGCATGTTTTCACAAATGCTAAAGCTGATACTACCTATATAAGCAGTTGACGGCTTCTGGCTCAAAGAAACCCCTGCGCGCTTAACAAGAAAAATAGACAAACATGCAAAAGTCTACGGGTATAGTTACAAATCGTTTAAATAGCGCTTAAGTTGTAAGCTACAAAAGGGATGCTGTATGCATGCGCGTAATTATCGCCCTGTAAGGGGACAAGCCTACACAAGAAAGAAGTTTGCGCGAGGTTTTCCGCCTCCAAAAATAGTCAAGTTCACCATGGGGGACACCAAGGCAAACTTTGACTACGAAGCCAAACTTGTAGCCTTGAAACGCGTTCAAATCCGCCATTGCGCTTTAGAGGCAGCACGTGTGGCAACAAACCGTGTTTTGATGGATAAACTCATCAACGATTACCTCCTTATAGTTCATCCGTATCCCCATATTATTCTCAGAGAAAACAAGATGATTTTTGGAGCTCATGCTGACCGCCTTCAGCAGGGAATGCGCAGGTCTTTTGGGAAAGCAATTGGCACAGCAGCTAGGATAGAACCTGATCAAGTGCTAATAACTGTGAAAGTTAAAGCCAACGCTGTGGAAACCGCCAAGGCATCCCTGAAGCGAGGAAGTGCCAAGCTCCCTCTGCCGTGTAAAATCGTAGTTGAAAAACTACAATCTCCAGATTTGACTAGCAAGGCGGAGATGGAGACGGCTTGAGCAAGGCAAAAAAAGATCTCGTAATCTGGTTTAACAAGCTCAGGAAGACCGATGTTCCCATTGTTGGAGGCAAGAACGCTAGCCTCGGCGAAATGATTAACGCTAAGATGCCTGTTCCCCCAGGCTTTGCCGTGACGGCGTATGCCTACGAAAAATTCATTGTGGAAACGCGGATAGCTGAGATGATTTACAAGATTATTAAGGAAACCGTGACCGACACGAATGACCCCGCACAGTATGCTGCGGCTTCAGAAAAAATCCGCGAGCTTATCGAAAAAACTCATATGCCTAAAGCCATTGAAGACGCTGTGAAATCCGCCTACAATAAACTAAACAGCACGCTTGGTATGAAGGACGCTTTTGTTGCCGTGAGGTCCAGCGCTACTGCTGAGGATTTGCCTGACGCGTCTTTCGCGGGGCAGCAAGAAACTTTCCTTAACATCAGAGGCGTTGATGATCTGCTTGATAAAATTGTGAAGTGCTGGTCCAGCCTCTTTACTCCAAGAGCCATTTTTTACAGAAATGAAAAAGGCTTTGCTCACGAAAAAGTTTTCATAAGCGTTGGGATTCAGAAAATGGTGAACTCTAGAGCAGCAGGCGTCATGTTCACGCTGAACCCTGTGACTGGAAACACAGATGAGCTTGTTATTGAAGGCAATTACGGTCTAGGCGAAACTGTGGTTTCTGGCGTAGTGAACCCTGATGACTTTGTTGTTGATAAGAAAACTTTGAAGATAACGGAAAGGCGAATCTCGAAGAAAACAATTCAGTACATTCGCGATCCAAAGACGGGTAAAACAGTTCATTTGGACGTGCCCGAAGAAAAGCAAAAAGAAGTCTGCGTAAGCGACGAGGAAATTGTGAAGCTTGCAAAGCTAGGCAACCTTATTGAAACCCATTATGGTATGCCTATGGATATTGAATGGGCGATTGACAAAGATTTATCTTTTCCAAAAAACATGTTCATAGTTCAAGCTCGTCCTGAAACAGTTTGGAGCGCCAAATCTATGGAAAAACCCGTAAGAGTTGAAGAAAAGAAACCTGAAGAAGAACTGAAGGTAATTGTGAAAGGCATTTCAGCTGGCCGAAGAGGTTACGGCTCAGGTATCGCAAAAGTAGTTTGGACTCCTAGCGAAGCAGCAAAGACGATGCGGAAAGGAGACATTCTAGTGACAGACATGACTAATCCTGATTTTGTTCCGTTCATGAAAATCGCAAGCGCCATAGTCACCGACAAGGGCGGCGTCACATCGCACGCAGCTATTGTAAGCCGCGAACTCAGTATCCCCTGCATTGTAGGCACAGAAATCGGCACGAAAGTCATGGAAACAGGCAAAGAGTACACGGTTGACTCAAGAAACGGCATAGTGTACGAAGGCGCAATACCTCAAGCAGCGCAACCTGCGGCTGCGGGTGTCGTTGCAGCGGGCGCGCGTGCAGCGGAACCAGTGCCTGTAACAGCGACAAAGATATACATGAATTTAGGTGTCCCTGAGAAAGCAGAGGAGTATAAGAACTTGCCTTTCGAAGGCATCGGGCTGATGCGCGTTGAGTTTACCCTCGCCAGCGCCATAGGCGATCACCCGCTGTATCTCATTGAAACTGGGCAAGGTCAGACTTTTGTAGACAAACTTGCACAAGGCGTCGCAACAGTGGCTAGAGCTATACAGCCTCGTCCTGTTGTAGTGCGTTTCAGCGACTTCAAAACCAACGAGTACAGAGAATTGAAGGGCGGAGACAAGTACGAAATCGTTGAAGCTAATCCGATGCTCGGTTGGAGAGGCTGCAGTCGATACATAAGTCACTGGTATCAAAAGGCTTTCAGACTTGAGTGTCAAGCCATCAAGAAATGCCGCGAAGAATGGGGACTCAAGAACGTCTGGGTTATGCTTCCGATGGTGCGCACTGTTTGGGAAGCAAAAAAATGTTTAGCCATAATGCGGGAAGAGGGCTTGGAGCGGTCACGCGACTTCAAGGTGTGGTTCATGGCTGAAACTCCCTCCATAGCCATAGTGGCGGATGAGTTTTCCAAGCTTGTTGACGGTTTCTCCATAGGCTCAAACGACATGACTCAGGGCATTTTGATGATTGACCGCGACTCTGAACGCTTAGGTCAGATGGGCTACTTTGATGAAAGAGACCCTGCAGTTAAAAGGATAATTGCGCATCTTATCCGCGTTGCTCATGAAAACGGCTGCACCGTTTCGATATGCGGTGAGGGTCCATCAAACTTGCCTGACTTCGCAGAGTTCCTCGTTCGCATTGGGATTGACAGCATATCCGTTAACAACGATGCGGTTGTCGCCACAAAAAGCCTCGTTGCCAGCATAGAGCAGAAAATAATTCTTGAACGCTTAGCGGAGCAAGCTGCCATAGCCTCTGGGCATCCCCTTCGAAAACCCAAACCAGACTGGGAATGGACACTGTAAAAGAACAAAAACAACAATAGTGCAAACAGTGCCTTCTCTCCTCATTTATTCTTTCATGATTTCCTCCACGGGAGCATACGTATGAAAGGGTTCAATTTCGAAGAAGAACGAATAAAACAGGAAATAACCAAACTCGGCGCAAAACGTGTTCTGCTACAGTTGCCCGAAGGCCTGAAACCCGAAGCTCCACGCTTAGCTAAAATCGTTGAAAAAGCTGGCGCACTTCCCATAGTCTCCGCAGATCCATGCTACGGCGCTTGCGACATAGCCACTGCCGAAGCCGAACGCTTGGGAATAGACCTAATCGTGCATTTTGGGCATGCAAAGCTAGTGAAGCATGAAAGTGTTCCCACAGTTTACGTGGAAGCCCGAGCAACTGTAACAGTTGATGACGCTGTTGAACAAGCTATCCCTTTGCTGAGCAAATGGGGCAAAATCGGTTTAGCCACTACGGTTCAGCATGTGCAGGCGCTTGACCGCGCTAGAGAAATGCTTGTGCGTGCTGGAAAAATAGTGGTTGTGGGCGACGCTGGCAGAATTAATTATTCTGGACAGGTAAGCGGCTGCGACTATAGCAACGTCAAATCGATAGCTAACAATGTTGAAGCTTTCCTTTTCATCGGCGGTGGGCAATTCCACGCGTTAGGCATAGCGCTTACTGCATCTAAACCCACTATAATTGCAGATCCCTACGAGAAACGAGCTTACTCGATAGATGTTGAAGCTCAGAAGATTCTTAAACAGCGGTGGGCGTGCGTTGAAGAGGCTGGGCGTGCCAAAACCTTTGGCGTTTTGGTTGGCTTGAAAGTAGGGCAGAAGCGTCTCGATGAAGCCTTGAAAATCAAGGATACGATTGAGAAAAACGGGAAAACAGCTTTTCTCTTTGCAATTAGGGAAGTCCTGCCTGAAGCGCTCATGGAGTTTCCAACAGTCGACGCGTATGTAAACACTGCTTGCCCAAGGATAGCTCTTGACGCTGC
>CAYGYB010000092.1:2656-5754 GCA_964354015.1 uncultured Candidatus Bathyarchaeia archaeon | reverse complement strand
TGTGTGGAACCCTGAAGAGGGTTCGCAGTTATACAAGACGGGGTTTTATGGCAAGCCGCTTGGAATTTCAAAACCGAAAATCCCAGAGTTCAAGGTTCCCTTAATCTTAGATTTAATGGAAGGCTTATACTTAGCTGAGAATGAGAAAGTAACAATTCACGATTCAAAAAATCGCAAAGTCGGACTTGGAAAGCTTAGGCAGAAGGCAAAACAGTTGTACGAGGAGTTTGACGAGAAGTACGCTGTTTACCGTGATTTGCGAGACAGCGGATTAATTGTTACGCCTGGCATCAAGTTCGGTTGTGACTTTGCAGTTTACAAGTACGGTCCAGGCGTTGAACATGCGCCGTACATGGTTTCAGTCAAGAACGCGGCGTCTGACATTTCGGCAACGGAAATTGTTAAGGCTGGAAGGCTGGCAACAACTGTGAGGAAGCGGTTCATCATTGCTGTGCCCGACTTGGGAGCGGAGAAGACGAAGTATTTGATTTTTAAGTGGTTTAAGGCTTAGCTTGCCATTAACGTTTGGTTCTGGAGTTCGCCTCTTACACGCTGGTGCGGATAGATTTTTGTTGCTGTCAGAGTGCAGCCTTCTTCTATGGTGACGTCGTCTGCGACGACTGAGACTGCGCTTATTTTTGTCTGTTTGCGGCTGCTGGAAAGAACTGTTGTGTGCCTGCCGATGATGCTGTCTGACACTTCTGCTTTTTCTCCAATTATAACTCTGTCCAAGACTGCTGAGTTTTCTATGGTGGCGCCTTTACCGATGCGCGTGAAATTGTCGATGCAAGAGTTAACTATTCTTACGTCATCCTCTATCTGGCAATGTCTGCCGATTAAAACTGCACCTTCAAGCTCTATTCTTCCATGTTTGACTTTTTTGATAATCTCTTGTCTTCTTTTTTCTGAATCGTTGCTTTCGCCTTGAACCCAAATGTTTTGTTTTTCGCTGATTCTGCCGCCAAAGTCCGTCAGCATGCTGAAGCCGCCGTGGAGCAGTTGCTTCATGGCTTCCAAATAGTTCCTCGGAGTCCCCACATCAAACCAGTTTCCCTTCAACGTGTAACCATACACAGGGTGCCCTGCTTGCGTCAAGTACGGTATAAAATCGTAACCGAAGTCTAATCGATGTTTCTCCTCGATTAGCTGTTTGACTCTTTTTTCCTTGAAGATCTTTTTTATTTCAGGTGAAATCACGTATAAGCCCGTGTTGGCAAGGTTGCTCGGCGCGTCTTTAGGCTGAGGTTTCTCTACGAAGCATCGAATGCGGCTGTTCTTGTCAATGTCAGCGATGCCTAAGCCTTCCACGTTCTGCACTTCTCTGAGCACTATGGTCATCGTTGCATCTTTTTCTCGGTGAAACTGGATGAGATCTTTCACGTTGATTTCGAAAATGTTGTCCCCTTGCACTGCGAACACAAGATTATTGAGGTCATAATATTCCATGTTTATTCTCACTGAGTCCGCGCTTCCAAAGTCTTCCACGTTAGGCTGGTATTTTATGTGAATTCGCGGTTTAATATTGTACCGCGCGGAGAAACCGTATCCTGACTCAAAATAATCGTACAGGTCCCTGTAGTTTGTGTAGCCTTTCACTCCAAAGATGAAGTGGCGTATGCCTTGGCGGGCAAGCGACAAAAGCGAAAACTCCACCAATGGCCTGTTCAGCAGGCGGAGGCATGCCTTGCTTGTTTCTGCTGTGAGCGGCAGAAGACGTGTTGCTTTTCCGCCTACTGGAATTATCACTCGTAATCTTTCTGGAGCGTAATTGTCGCCCACCAAGGGCGCGTAGTTGTCGCTCAAAACGGTTCACCCACAAGTTTCGTTATTTATTCGAGCTAGAGCGTATTAACCTTTTCAGATTATTGCTCTGTTTTAATGGTGAGTTTTATAACTTGGTCAAAACTTAAGAGTCACATAGCAAGGTTTGAATTAGCATGGGGAAAGTCAGCGGCTTCCTACGGTTGATGCGACCCGTCAACTGTGCAATGATGGGCTTCGCGGTGATGGTTGGCGCGGTTCTGGCGAACCCGCAGTTTTCCAGCGTTAACTGGCTTAATGTTCTCTATGGCTTTCTCACGGGGTTCATGTTAACAGCCGCCTCAATGACCATAAACGATTATTATGACAGGGCAATTGACGCGATAAACGAGCCGTCACGTCCAATTCCAAGCGGCTCAGTCAGCGCAAGAGCAGCCTTAGCGTTCGTTTTTGTCCTTTCAGCAATAGGCTTTGTCTTCGCTTTTCTTACCAGCGTCCTGTGCCTTGCCGTTGCCGTAATCTCTTGGATAATCGTTACGACTTATGTTACGGTTGGAAAACGCAGCGGTTTGCCTGGCAACTTTCTCGTAAGCGCATGCGTGGCTATTCCCTTCATCTACGGCAGCATAACCGTCACCGGTCAAGTGCAGTTGAACATTGTGCTGTTTGCGTCTATGGCGTTTCTCTCTAACACGGGCAGGGAAATCACTAAGGGCGTCGTTGACGTTAAGGGCGATAGGGCTGAGGGCGTGAAGACGCTGGCTGTGCGTTACGGCGAACGCGTTGCTGCTGTTGCTGCCGCTGTGTTTTACCTGTCGGCTGTTTCTCTGACTCCGCTTCCTTGGTATTTAGGCATAGTTTCTTTCTGGTTCATACCGTTTGTCCTAGTAACTGATGTTGGATTTGCGGTTTCGTCTTTTCTTCTACTCAAAAATTATTCTCGAGAAAACGCGCGGCGAATAAAGAAACTGGTTCTGTTATGGTTTATTCTTGGTTTGTTGGCGTTTGTTTTCGGAGCATTCTAGCTGAACCGTGCCTTGAGCGGTGAAGAGCATATCTGAAACGATTTTGTATCGCTTGTCAAGAAATCTTGACTGGCGAACGCCTGTTTAGTCAAGAAACCTTGACAAAAACCCTTTTTACTAACGAAACGCCTGCCTCATATTAAGGGGTAAAGGGTAAATGAGTCAATCTGAGAAAAAACTCATAATGGCAGTTATTGTTATGGTTATTTGCGTTGCTTTGGTTCTATCAGCAGTTATTTATACCTCTTCAACCTTTCAGGATGCAGCTACTTCTCCGACGCCATCACCGACACTTTTGCCTACTCCAACGCC